>CAZALW010000086.1:0-10944 GCA_964485705.1 uncultured Thiotrichaceae bacterium | reverse complement strand
CAACAGATACGTGATGATGGTCCGCAATCACATTTATCAAAAGCCGGTACGCCTACCATGGGCGGGGCAATGCTTCTGGTTGGTATTGGTATCAGTACGTTGTTATGGAGCGATTTATCTAATGAGAAGGTCTGGGTGGTTTTGGTTGTTACCTTGTCATTTGGTTTAATCGGTGGTGTCGATGATTATAAAAAACTGGTTTTCGGTAATGCAAAGGGTTTATCTGCAAAAGTTAAATTTTTCTGGCAAAGCGTAGTCGGTTTTGCTGCAGCCATGTTTATTTTTAGCAATGCACAAACAGCCATTGAAACAACGTTAATTATACCTTTTACCAAGGACGTTTTAATCCCACTAGGCGGCGCTTTTGTGGTGCTTGCTTATCTGGTTATTGTTGGCAGCAGTAATGCGGTGAATTTAACTGATGGCCTTGATGGGCTTGCGATTATGCCAACCGTGATGGTAGCGGGTGCACTTGGTGTGTTTGCCTATCTTACCGGACATTTAACCTTTGCAAATTATCTGGGTATTCCCTACGTGGCGGGTGTCGGTGAGTTAACTATTTTCTGTGGCGCACTGGTGGGCGCCGGTTTGGGTTTTTTGTGGTTTAACACTTACCCTGCGATGGTTTTTATGGGTGATATTGGAGCCCTCGCATTGGGCGCAGCACTGGGTGTGGTGGCTATTTATGTCAGGCAGGAGCTGGTGCTGGTGATTATGGGTGGCATATTTGTGATGGAGACCGTGTCTGTTATTTTGCAGGTGGCTTCTTATAAATTAACCGGTAAACGTATTTTTCGAATGGCGCCGATTCATCATCATTATGAATTAAAAGGCTGGCCAGAGCCTCGTGTGATTGTACGTTTCTGGATTATAACGGTGGTGCTGGTGTTAATTGGGCTGGCATCGCTCAAACTCAGATAACTGATTAATTAGTAATTGATAAAAGCAATGGTTACCGATAAAACAAAGGCTAAAACCAAAATCAGGAGTAAGCATTCTGTTTATACGCTTGTAGTGGGGTTGGGTAAAACCGGTTTGTCGGTGGTGCGTTATTTACGTGCTTTGGGTGAAGCGGTTGTTGTTGTTGATAGCCGTGATGCTCCGCCAGAACTTGCAGCTTTAAAAAAAGAGCACAGTGATGTTGAATGTTTTACCGGCAGTTTTAAAAAAAAGCTGTTCGTTAAGGCGCATAGAATTGTTGTCAGTCCTGGCGTTGCTCTGACTGAACCGGTATTGCTTAAAGCAAGAAATAATAATATCGAAATCACGGGTGATATTGACTTGTTTGCACATGAAGTAAACGCACCGGTTATTGGTATTACTGGTTCAAATGGAAAATCAACTGTCACAACACTGGTTGCACTGATGGCGGCACAGGCAGGAATGAATGCGGTTGCCGGCGGCAATATTGGGCTTCCTGCACTGGATGTTCTGGATGATAGTGTGGACTTATACGTGCTTGAGTTGTCCAGCTTTCAACTTGAGAGTTTGCATTGTTTGCCAATGAAGGCGGCCGTAGTGTTAAACCTAAGTGCCGACCATCTTGATCGTTATGAAAATATGACTGCATATGCCATGGCTAAACAGACTATTTATAAAAATGCAGAAGTGTGGGTTTTAAATAAAGATGATGTGCTGGCTAACCCGGTTAAGGTGGCAGCAGATAATCACATACGTTTTACATTAAATACCCCATGTGAAGGTGAGTTTGGTATTTCTTTGCCAGGCGATGATGGAGAAAGATCGCAGAAAGTTGATCAGCAGACCGCATTTTTATGCTTTGGCACGAAACCGTTAATCGAGGTTAAGCAGCTAAAAATTAAAGGTTGGCATAATTTACAAAATGCACTGGCAGCACTAGCACTGGGTAAGGCTGTTGGTTTGCCCTTCGATAGCATGATAAATACTTTAAAAGAATTTAAAGGCCTGCCACATCGTACCCAATTTGTTGCCGAAGTAAACGGCGTGACCTGGATTAATGATTCCAAAGCCACCAATGTCGGTGCCACCATCGCTGCGCTTGTCGGTTTACCTGGCAAACACATTTTAATTGCGGGCGGTGTCGCTAAAAATGCAGATTTTACTGAGCTTGCTGCTGTTATTAAAGAGCATTGCCGAGCAGTGGTATTAATGGGTGTCGATGCGTTAAAAATAAAAGCGGTCTTGCCTGAGACTATACCTGTTGTGATGGCTGTTGATATGCCTGCTGCTGTTGCCGCTGCACAGTCACTGGCTAAAACGGGGGATAATGTTTTACTGGCACCAGCCTGCGCCAGTTTTGATATGTTTGATAATTTTGAGCACCGTGGTGATGTTTTTATTGCTTCAGTTGAAACAATGCAGTTAGGGCGGCGAGATGAGCATTAGCGCCACCATAACATCAAGCTATCAGTCCATGCCGAAAATGCGTGGCATACTGAAACTTGATATGGATGATCTTGATCCGGTATTAAGCCTGGTTTTTATTTGTCTGCTCAGCATTGGTATTATCATGGTGGCTTCTTCCTCTATCAGTGTGGCGGAAAGAAATTATGGTAACCCATTTTATTTTTTGCAACGCCAGTTAGTGTTTGTGGTGATGGGTGTGTTTGCTGCATTCTGTGTTTTTAAAATTCGTCTGGTACAGTGGGAAAAATCAGGTGTGGCTTTGTTGCTGTTCGCTTTGTTCCTGTTAGTGCTGGTGCTGATCCCGGGTGTTGGTAAAGAAGTGAATGGCAGTACCCGCTGGTTGCCGCTGGGGGTGATTAATTTACAGGTATCTGAACTGGTTAAATTATTCCTGCTGGTTTATGTTGCCGGTTATCTGGTGCGCCATGGTGAGGCAGTACGAAATTCACTATGGGGTTTTTTAAAGCCAATGATAATGGTTGGTTTTGCTGGCTTGTTGTTATTAATGCAGCCTGATTTTGGTGCAACTGTTGTTATTATGGGTACTGTTCTGGCGATGACTTTTTTAGCGGGGACACGTTTTATTCAGTTTATTTCGTTTGTATTTATATTTGTTTGTGCCGCTATGTTACTGGTAGTGACATCACCGTATCGATTGCAGCGCTTAACCTCTTTTACAAATCCCTGGGCAGATCCGTTCGACAGTGGTTTTCAGTTAACACAGTCACTCATTGCAATTGGTACAGGCGGCTGGTTTGGTAGTGGTCTTGGTGGCAGTGTACAGAAACTATTTTATTTGCCTGAAGCGCATACCGATTTTTTATTTGCAGTGTTATCTGAAGAATTAGGTTTTGTTGGTGTAACCATGGTTGTTTTGTTGTACAGCGTTTTGTTTTTCAGGTCATTAAAAGTTGCTGCACAGGCCGAAGCTGTTGGACATTATTTTGCTGCCTACATGGCTTACGGCATTGGCATCTGGTTATCCATGCAGGCGATGATTAATATGGGCGTGAATGTGGGTCTATTGCCAACGAAGGGATTAACCTTGCCGTTAATGAGTTATGGTGGCAGTAGTTTAATTGTTTGTTGTATGGCGATTGGTTTGTTAATGCGAATACATTACGAAACCAGTGGCCTGGTCAGACAGGCTCATAAAAAACCCAGTAATAAGTCAAAGACCAAAAAATCCCATAATAGATCAACAGGACAGATTGCCACTGCTGACGACGATACCGGGAGCGCATTATTATGACGGACGACATGATAGACAACAGGATAGACATGCGCCCGGTATTAATAATGGCAGGCGGCACGGGTGGGCATGTATTCCCCGCACTTGCTGTTGCTGATGAGTTACATTCACGCGGTATTCCGGTGGTTTGGTTAGGTACAAAAGCCGGTATTGAATCAAGGTTAGTGCCGGAGGCAGGCTATCCCATTGAGTGGATGAGCATTACCGGTTTGCGTGGAAAAAATGTCTTAACATTACTGTTGGCACCGTTACGAATAAATCTGGCTTGTGCTCAGGCATTGGCTGTTTTATTAAAAATAAAACCTTGCGTTGTTTTGGGCATGGGCGGTTTCGTTTCCGGCCCCGGTGGTTTGATGGCTTACGTTACAGGCAAGCCGCTTATTATTCATGAGCAAAATGCAGTTGCCGGCTTAACCAACAAAATTTTGGCCAAATTGGCGAACACGGTGTTACAGGCTTTTCCTGGTGTTTTTAAACAGGCGTTGACTACTGGTAACCCAGTCAGGTCATCAATTTGCAATATAGCAAAACCAGAACTGCGCAACATTCAGGATGACGAGAGCACTCAGACTACGTTGCGTTTACTGATCATTGGCGGCAGTCTGGGTGCGACAAAACTAAATGAAATTATTCCCCAGGCATTAGCGAAAATAGAAAAGAATGCCCGCCCTGAAGTGATTCACCAAACGGGGTTGAAGAATATTGAAACGGCAAAAAAACATTACCTTAATGCGAATGTTATTGCTCAAGTTGAAGCGTTTATTGAAGATATGCCATCGGCATACGCATGGGCAGACCTGGTTATTTGTCGCGCTGGTGCAATGACTGTTTTTGAGCTGGCAGCCGCAGGTGTTGCTTCAGTATTAGTGCCTTACCCACATGCTGTTGATGACCATCAAACACATAATGCTTATTATCTTGAAAAAGCAGGTGCTGCAATTATAAAGCAACAAGATGTGTTAACGGTTGACTGGTTAGTTGAGGTAATAAATGATTTCTCGGTTGATCGCAAAAAGTTATTAAACATGGCAATAGCAGCACGTAAGCTGGCCATGCCACATTCAGCAAAAACCATTGCTGATGCCTGTTTGAATGCAGCAGGTGCAGGTTGATGTCAGTTTCTAACAACAATAAAGATAGCAACCATGAGAACTTTATGCGCCGTATCCGTAAAGTCCATTTTGTTGGTATTGGCGGTGCCGGTATGAGCGGTATTGCAGATGTTATGCACACTTTGGGTTATATTGTAAGCGGCTCAGATATTGTGACTAATACAGTGACGCAGCGGTTACAGGATATGGGGGTAAATATTTTTCACACTCATGGTGCTGAAAATATCAAAGACGTAGATGTGGTTGTCACTTCTACCGCAATTAATGCCGAAAATATTGAAGTAGCAGCAGCGCTGGCGCGACGTATACCCGTTGTGCCACGAGCAGAAATGTTAGCTGAACTTATGCGTTTCAGCCACGGTATTGCAGTAGCTGGCACCCACGGTAAAACTACAACCACTTCACTGGTTGCAAGTGTATTAGCCGAAGCGGGTCTTGATCCAACCTATGTCATTGGTGGCAAGCTCAATAGTTCAGCCACCCATGCACGTTTAGGTAAAGGTAAATACCTGGTTGCAGAAGCGGATGAAAGTGATGCTTCTTTTTTATATTTACAACCGATGATCGCTATTGTTACCAATGTGGACGCAGATCACCTGCAGACTTATGGTGGTGATTTCTCCCGGTTAAAACAGGCATTTGTCGAATTTTTGCATCACCTGCCTTTTTATGGTCTGGCCGTGGTGTGTGTCGATGACAAAGAGGCGCGCAGTTTGTTGCCTGAAATCACCCGACCAGTGATTCGTTACGGTATTGAATTTGATGCTGATGTCTGTGCCTCAAATATTCGTTACCAGGGAACACAAAGTATATTTGATCTGATGCTGCCAGATGCGGATAAACCGATTGAAATTACCTTGAATATGCCTGGCAGGCATAATGTATTAAATGCACTGGCAGCAATATGTGTGGCATATGAACTGGGTGTTTCCACACAGGTTATGCAGTTGGCATTATCCGGTTTTGAAGGTATTGGTCGTCGTATGCATAGCTATGGTGAAATAAACATGGCGCAAGGCAGTGTGACATTAATTGATGATTATGCACATCATCCGACAGAAATTTCGGCGACACTGAGTGCATGTGAAAACGCCTGGCCGGATAAAAGACTGGTTGCTGTTTTTCAGCCGCATCGTTACAGCCGTACTCGTGACCTGTTTGATGATTTTTCACAGGTGCTGGCAAAATGTGATGTATTAATTTTGACAGAAATATATGCAGCAGGTGAAGCAGCCATTGCTGGTGCTGATGGTCGAGCATTGTGTGCAGCAATTCGTGCGCGTGGCAAAGTAAGTCCGATTTTTATTGAAGATGTGGAGAATCTTGGCACCGATCTGCGTTCAATTTTACAGCCTGATGATCTGGTTTTAACCATGGGTGCAGGCAGCATTGGACGAGTTGCATCGCAGTTGAAGGTTTTGCTGGAAGTTAAGGGAGACTCTGATGATGAATGTCATGAGCCGCGTTGAAATGACCAGAGTAGATGACAACGTAACGACTAAAAGCAGAACGACTAAAAGCAGAACGACTAAAAGCGGAACCAATAAAAGCAGGACGACTGGATGCAGGGTTTTAAAAAATGAACCTATGTCCAGGCACACCAGCTGGCGCACAGGTGGTGTTGCCAAACAATATGTACAGGCTGAATCATTATCCGCGCTGGCATTATTTATCTCGACATTGCCGGTTGATGAAAAACTGTTATGGCTGGGTCTGGGTAGCAATACCCTGGTTCGAGATGGCGGTTTTAACGGTACAGTGATTGCAACACAAGGTGTGATGTCGCAGCTTGAATTGTTGAATGAAACTATGGTTTATGTTGGTGCCGGTGTTGCCAGCGCAAAATTGGCGCGTTTTTGCAGTAATAATAAATTAACAGGAGCTGAGTTTTTTGCAGGTATTCCTGGCCTGGTTGGTGGTGCACTGGCGATGAATGCGGGTGCTTTTGGTGGTGAAACCTGGCCGCTGGTTGTTGAAGTTGAAACCTTAAATAGACAAGGTGAAATAATAAAACGTAAGGCTGACGAATTTGAATATGGTTATCGCTATGTTCAAGGGCCAGTCGATGAGAAGTGGCAGCAGTGGCACAAGGATGTGCCGTTAACGAACCAAAGGATGGATAAGGATGTGCCGTTTACGGACCAAAGGATGGAGTGGTTTGTCAGTGTAACGTTGAAGCTGAAAAAACAACAGCAGAAAAACAAAGCCAGTGATATGCATGTTGGTATCAAGCGGCTACTGGCTAAACGGGCACTAACACAACCGACAGGTGTTGCCAGTTGCGGTTCAGTGTTTAGAAATCCGGATGGTTTGTATGCCGCGCAACTGATCGAAAGTTGCGACCTTAAAGGTAAACGTATTGGTGGTGCGGTTATTTCAACAAAACATGCAAATTTTATTATTAATGAAAATAAGGCAACTGCAAATGATATTGAATCACTAATTAATCTGATGCAGGAAACGGTAAAAAGAAAACAAGGTGTTGAATTACAAACAGAAGTGAAAATAGTGGGGGATTACTAATTACTAATCATCCGTTTTTCTCGTTACCACGCACTGCGTGGTAATGCAGTGAGTAACGCACCAGCGTTACGAGATAGGAACGCAGTGCGTTCCTAAATGAGTTCCCACGCTGGTGCGTGGGAACTAGATAAAAATAGTGGGTGAGAGATAATTAGTAATTACTAATTACTAATTACTAATTACTAATTACGAATCATCCATTTGCCATTTCGACCAGGGGAAGAGCCAAATGAATAATAAAAGAGCAGTGGCACAAGGAAGTGCCGTTAACGAACCAAAGGACGGAATAGACGCAAACCCAACACTAAAGAAAATTAGTAATTAATGAACAATGGCAGATGAAACAGAAAAATTCGGCAAGGTGGCAGTATTGATGGGTGGACTATCATCAGAGCGTGAAATTTCACTGCAAAGTGGTCATGCAGTATTAACAGCGTTACAAAATAAAGGTGTAGATGTTCATGCTGTCGATGTTGATGAAAATATTATCAATAAACTGATGACTGGAAATTACCAATGTGCTTTTATTGCGCTTCATGGGCGTGGCGGCGAAGATGGCACTATGCAGGGTTTGCTGGAAATAATGAAAGTTCCTTATACCGGTTCGGGTGTGCAGGCATCATCACTGGCTATTGATAAATTAAAGACCAAACAGATATGGCGGGCAATGGGTTTGCCAACGCCTGATTTTTTTATTATTGATTCAGAAAAAAGTTGTCAGCAGGCATTGGTAACATTGAGTTTGCCATTAATTATCAAACCGGTGCTTGAAGGTTCCAGTATTGGCATGAGTAAAGTAGAAGTACATGAAGAAATGATTCCTGCATGGCACGCGGCAAAGCAGTGCGGCGGCATAGTGATAGCAGAGAGCTGGATTGAAGGTGACGAATACACCGCAGCGATCCTGGATGAACGTGTGCTACCAATGATAAAACTGAAAACGTCACATAAGTTTTATGATTATGATGCCAAATATGATGCTACTGATACGCAGTATATCTGTCCTTGCGGATTGCCAGATGAACGGGAAGCGGCATTAGCGGAGTTATCTAAAAAAGCTTTCGACGCAGTGAATGCTTCCGCCTGGGGGCGGGTGGACTTCATCATTGATGAGAGTGGTCAGCCGTGGTTAATTGAAGTGAATACCGTGCCTGGAATGACCAGTCATTCACTTGTTCCAATAGCGGCTAAACAGGCGGGAATTTCTTTTGATGATATGGTGTTGTGTATTTTAAATACGGCAAGTTGTGAACTTTGTTAAGAAGAGTTACAAGAAATAGATCATGAGAAAAAAAAGACATAAGAAAAAAAGCAAAGCATTGCTGTTTACAAAAATACTAAAGGTACTGCCGGTGTTGTTTGTTGGTATGGTAGTCGTTTATCTGGGGTTGTTTATTAAAGATGTTGAGTTTGCGACTGTGTTGCCGGTAACTGATGTTGTCGTTAACGGTGAGCTTGATTTTGTAAACAAAGAAGAAATTAAAGCCATAGTAAAGAAAACCCTGGTAAAGAAAAATATATCAGGTGGTTATTTTACTGTTGACCTGGGCAGTATCCGTGAGATTTTATTACAAAAGCCATGGGTAAAAAATGTTTCTTTAAGAAGAGAGTGGCCAGCCAGCTTAACGGTTTTCATTGAAGAACAGCTTGCTGTTGCATACTGGAATAAGGATGCTTATTTAAGTGAAGATGGTGAAGTGTTTAGACCTGAAACTATTGATACAACATTAAATCTGCCAAATTTAAATGGACCGGCAGGGCAACATGATAATGTCTGGAAATTTATGAATGTGCTTTATGAAAAAACTGAAATGCTGAATCATGAAGTGGTACGTTTAAATCTCGATGACAGACGCGCGTGGCAATTGACACTTGCAGAACGTCTTGCTAGCGAACAGCTCGGCATTGAAGGTGCTGCTTTAGAAAATAAAAGTGTGGAAACGGAAATAATTAAAATTAGGCTTATTGAAGTAAAGCTGGGCCGTTTTGATACGACAAAAAGGTTGCAACGATTAGTAAGTATTTTGCCTGCCTTGGTTATTGAGCATGGCATCGTTGAGTATGGAATAAAACAAAGCGATGGTGTTGGTAAACCATCTGCGACAGGAAAAATAAAGGTTATTGATATGCGTTATCCAAACGGTTTTGCCGTCCAGTTTGTGGATTGTGCTCTTAAGCATTTTCCAGACTCCTCACAGCCATGTAAGTCAAGTGAGGTCTGAGACAATGATAAAAAAATCTGACAAAAATATGATAATCGGTCTCGATATTGGTACCTCCAAGGTAGTAGCCATTGTGGGTGAGGTGACTGATGATGGCGAAATAGAAATTATTGGCATCGGTTCAAATCCATCTAACGGCTTGAAAAAAGGGGTAGTGGTTAATATTGAGTCCACAGTGCAGTCAATTCGGCGTGCCGTAGAAGAAGCAGAACTGATGGCAGGTTGTGAAATTAATTCTGTTTATGCCGGTATTGCAGGCAGCCATATACGCAGCCTGAATTCACATGGCATTGTCGCCATTCGGGAACGTGAAGTGACCAGTGGTGATTTAGACAGAGTGATTGATGCCGCGCGTGCCGTTGCCATTCCTGCCGATCAAAGAGTATTACATATCCTGCCGCAGGAATTTATTATTGATGACCAGGAAGGCATACGTGAGCCGATAGGTATGTCAGGTGTGCGCCTTGAAGCAAAGGTACATCTGGTAACGGGCGCGGTAGGCGCAGCACAAAACATTATTAAGTGTATTCGTCGCTGTGGTCTGGAAGTGGATGATATTATTTTAGAGCAATTAGCGTCCAGCTATTCAGTTTTAACAGAAGATGAAAAAGAGCTGGGTGTTTGTCTGGTTGATATTGGCGGTGGTACCACCGATATTGCCGTATTTTCTGAAGGTGCTATTCGTCACACAGCAGTCATTCCTATTGCCGGGGATCAGGTGACAAATGATATTGCTGTCGCGCTGCGGACACCAACGCAATACGCGAATGAAATAAAAATTAAATATGCCTGTGCATTACGGCAGTTAGCTAATCCGGAAGAAACTATTGAAGTGCCGAGTGTCGGTGATCGACCACCACGTAAATTGTCACGACAAACGCTGGCTGAAGTTGTGGAGCCACGTTATGAGGAACTGCTAGCTTTAGTGCATGCAGAATTACGGCGCAGTGGTTTTGAAGAAATTATTGCGGCCGGTGTGGTATTAACCGGTGGCAGCTCAAAAATGGAAGGCGTGATTGATTTAGCTGAAGAAATATTTCATGCGCCGGTACGTTTAGGTTTGCCACAGTATGTAACCGGTTTGTCCGATGTGGTGAGTAATCCAATTTATGCGACGGGTGTTGGCTTATTGCTGTTTGGTAATCAGCATAGAAATAATGGCACCAGTCATATCATGATGGAAGGTGGCGTTAAAGGAGTTTTTGAGCGGATGAAGGACTGGTTTAAAGGAAATTTTTAGAAAGGAGACTTGTAGATGGTTTTAAGTGGACAATGTGGCAATCATAAAAAGATGAACAAAATAACTAATATTAAATTGAGAGGAGAAAGGTCATGCCTAATATGTTTGAACTGATGGATTCCGGTGCACAAGATGCAATTATAAAAGTCATCGGTGTCGGTGGTGGCGGTGGTAATGCTGTGCAGCACATGGTGCGCAGTGGTATCA
>CAZALW010000085.1:1651-10949 GCA_964485705.1 uncultured Thiotrichaceae bacterium | reverse complement strand
TAAAAAACTACGCAGTTATAACCTGCATAAGTGAATAATTACTAATTACTAATTAATACAAAGGCCACATTATGACCAATGAATCTTCACGCCCGGTGCGACGCGCACTCATTAGTGTTTCTGACAAAGACGGTATTATTGAATTTGCTAAAGCACTGCACAATAAGGGTGTGGAAATTTTGTCCACCGGTGGCACCGCCAAATTACTCATCGAAAACATGATACCGGTGATGGAAGTATCCAAACATACCGGTTTTCCTGAAATCATGGATGGCAGGGTTAAAACATTACACCCGAAAATTCATGGTGGTATTTTAGCTCGCCGCGGCATTGATGATGACGTAATGAAAGCTAACGACATCGTTCCGATAGACCTGGTTGTGGTCAACCTTTATCCTTTTGAAGCCACGGTTGCTAATGAAGATTGCTCTTTATCTGATGCCATTGAAAATATTGATATTGGCGGCCCCGCCATGGTTCGTGCCACCGCCAAAAACCATGCCTTTGTTAGTATCATTGTTAACCCGGATGACTATCAACGCGTGCTTGAAGAAATACATAACAATGAAGGAATAGTCAGCGAAACAACTCGTTTTGATCTTGCCGTAAAAGCCTTTGAACACACTTCAAATTATGATGGCATGATAGCCAACTACCTTGGCAGGGTTAAACAGGACGGCACTATGGATCTGCTACCACGCACAATAAATCTGCAATTCAGTAAAGTTCAGGAAATGCGCTACGGCGAAAACCCGCATCAGCACGCCGCCTTCTACACCGAGAAAAACCCTGCCGATGCCTGTATCGCCACCGCAAAACAGCTACAGGGAAAAGAGCTGTCCTACAATAACATTGCTGATACTGACGCAGCTCTGGAATGCATCAAACAATTTGATGAGCCTGCCTGCGTTATTGTAAAACACGCCAACCCCTGCGGCGTGTCCGTTTTGGACATAAATAATAACAGCATTCTTGAAGCTTACAACAATGCATACAGCACCGATCCAGAATCCGCATTTGGCGGTATTATCGCCTTCAATCGTGAGCTTGACGCTGACACCGCAAAAACCATTATTGACCGTCAATTTGTCGAGGTCATTATTGCCCCGAGCATCAGTGGCGAAGCCATTGACGCAGTTGCGTTGAAGAAAAATGTACGCTTACTGGAGTGTGGACAGTGGTCAGAAAACATCGATCGGCTGGACTTCAAACGTGTTAACGGTGGACTACTGGTACAGGATGCCGACCTGTTATTACTTAACGAAATGAAAGTGGTCACCGAATCTCAACCAAATGAGCAAGAGATGCTCGATTTACTGTTTAGCTGGAAGGTCGCCAAATTCGTCAAATCCAATGCTATTGTTTATGCTAAAAACAACATGACTATTGGTGTCGGTGCAGGACAGATGAGCCGCATCAACAGCGCACGTATCGCTGGCATCAAAGCAAAACACGCCGGTCTCGACGTACCTGGCTCAGTAATGGCATCCGATGCTTTTTTCCCTTTTCGTGATGGCATTGATGCCGCACACGAAGCCGGTATCGTCGCCGTCATCCAGCCTGGCGGTTCAATGCGTGATGAAGAAGTCATTGCCGCCGCCAATGAACATGGCATGGCAATGATATTCACCGGCATGCGCCATTTCCGACATTAAAGCATTTATTGTTAGCTTCGCCGTAGGCGAAAGCTAACAAATACCTGTCTTCATATCTAAAAAACTTGTTCTTTTAGCGGCTATATTCCTCCCACAGAAAGATATCCCCTTGATTAAACACCAGCATTTGACTTAAAATACTCCAAAGCGAGAACATTTTGAGAACAAAATGACTGATAAACAACAGCTAACCGACAAACAAAGACTTACTTTGGATTTTATCCAGCGTTACATCGCCACACACACCGTGCCACCCAAATTACAGGAAATTGCCGAAGGCATCGGCATCAACTCTCGCGGCGTTGCCCACCGTTATGTGCAGGCACTGGTCGATGCTGGATTTATCAAAACAGACAGCGGCAAGCACCGGGGCATTCGTTTACTCGACACCAATATGTACCACGATGAATCCATCCTGCCACTCACACTGCCACTGCTTGGCAAAATCGCTGCCGGCAAACCCATTGAGGCTATTCCCGGTGAAGATCAAATCGACTTACGAGATTTTTTTGGCGACAACAATTTTGCCGTGCGGGTACAAGGTGATTCCATGATCGAAGCAGGCATTATGGACGGTGATACCGCTATCATCCGATTTTGCGAAACTGCTAACGATGGTGACATTGTGGTAGCACTGATTGACGAAACCGAAACCACATTAAAGAAATTCAAACGCAGTAATCGAGGGCGTTATATCAAACTCATTCCAGCAAATAAAGACATGCAGGAAATGATTTATGAAGCCCGTCGGGTACGGATTCAGGGGGTATTGATTGGGCAACTCAGAAAATACTGACACTTTAAGATCTCTCACAAAAAACGTTCGAGATGACAAAAAAACAGCAGACTGTCATCTTGAACAGTTTTTGTACCACTGTCATCTCAAACGTTTTTATGCTCCTGTCATCTCGAACATTTTTATGCTCCTGTCATCTCGAACGTTTTTTGTGAGAGATCTTGCGCACAACCAATAAAAAAGGACTTAAAAAATGAACAAAACATATTACGTTTATTTAATAACAAACTGGAACAACAAAGTTTTATACATTGGCGTAACCAACAACCTGGAACGCCGACTTTTCCAACACAAAAACAAATTAATCAAAGGCTTTACCGAAAAATACAACATTAACAAGCTGGTTTATTTTGAACAAACTAATGATATTCAATCAGCAATAACACGCGAAAAAGAAGTAAAAAAATGGCGCCGTGAAAAGAAAAATAATCTCATTGAAAGTAGCAATAAAACATGGGAATACTTAAGCAAACAATGGTAACTAACACAGCACAGATGTCACTCCATGCCAAACAAAACAACACTATCATCTCAAACAAAGCAGCACTGTTACCTCGAACAAAACAGCACTGTCATCTCGAACAAAACAGCACTGTCATCTCGAACAAAACAACACTATCATCTCAAACAAAGCAGCACTGTTACCTCGAACAAAGCAGCACTGTCATCTCGAACGTTTTTTGTGAGAGATCTTAACATCCAAACAACAAGATCTCTCCCGCTGGTCGAGATGACAGTAGGAAATAGTCGAGATGACAGTAGGAAATGGTCAAGATGACAATAGGAAATAGTCGAGATGACAAATAAGGAATGATCAAAATAACGATGGAAAATAATCGAGATAATGATGAACAATGCTCCAGATGGCAGTGGGAATAGCCAAAATGACAACAACTTCTAACAGCCTAAAAATGACTCATAACCCCTGGCAACGCGCCATCGCCCTGCTCGACATGAATGCTTTTTTTGCTTCTGTCGAACAACGTGACTTTCCATCATTGCTCGGTCAGCCTGTTGCCATCACCAACGGCAAACGTGGTAGCTGTATTATCACCTGCTCTTATGAAGCGCGTGCCTTTGGTATTCACACCGGCATGCGGCTAAGAGAAGCACGGCAACTGTGTCCGGATTTAATCCAGCGCCCGACACGCCCCAAAGTCTATGCCAAAGTCTCACGCAATATCATGCACTCACTGATTAATGTCTGCCCCGATATCGAAGTATTTTCTGTTGATGAAGCCTTCATTGACCTCAGTACCTGCCAGAAACTTTATGGTTCGCCAGAACAAGCGGCAGATAAACTCAAACAAGCTGTTTATCGCGCCTCCGGTTTATTATGCTCACTGGGTTTAAGCGGTGATAAAACCACCGCCAAATATGCAGCCAAACTCAACAAACCGGACGGTTTTACCGTAATACCACCCTGGCAGGCCAAGGCTGCCCTGCAACATGTACCAGTTACCGAACTCTGCGGCATCGGTAAAGGCATCGGCAACTTTCTTGAGTCATACGGCGTACATTGTTGTGGTGATATGGAAAAACTGCCTATCAGCGTATTATCACGACGTTTTGGCAACCTGGGGCGACGTATCTGGTATATGTGTCAGGGCGCAGACCCCGATCCGCTACACCCTGATATTGCCGCCGCCAAAAGCATCGGCCACGGTAAAATATTACCGCCCAATACCCGCGATCGTTACACCCTGCTCACCTATTTACAGCACATGAGCAGCAAAGTCGGCACACGCATGCGCCGTTTTGATATGGAAGCCAAAACATTCTGGATAGGTTTACGTAGCAATAATGGCTGGATTGGCAGCAAAAGCCGCCTGGCTGAATTTTGTAATGACCAACAACAAATTTATCAGCTTAGCTGTTATGTACTGGATTTACACTGGACAGGTGAAGGCATTCACCAGGTTCAGGTCACCGCCCTAGACCCACGACCTGCCAATATGCAAATGGAGTTGTTTAGCACCGAGAGTGATAATCAATCACGTCAACAGTTAAACAAAGTCATGGACAGTATTAATGAGCGCTATGGCGAGTTCGCCTTATCCCCCGCCAGACTGCTCAATCGCTCCGACATGCCCAATGTTATCGCCCCTGCGTGGAAACCGGATGGACTGAGGCAAACCATATAAAGCTGTCATCTCGAACGTCTTTTTGTGAGAGATCCTGTTCTCAATAAGCCGTGGCAGCCCGTAGGTTGGGGTGAGGCACGAACCCCAACAGTGCATCACGGCAGCGGTATTTGTTGGGGTTCGTGCCTTACCCCAACCTTGTATATTCTTTTCCAGGTCAAAACAACATTGACTGCATAAAAAGGATTTATGAAGAGGTGTCCTTTAAACTGGACAAACCCCGGAAGGTCGTCCCAACCTGAAGCCTTGAGCTTGTACGTAGATTGGCCTCCGCCCTCTTCGCCTATACCGTGGAGTATCTGAGGCCTTGGACTTACGTTCTTGAGCCTGTATTTGCAAGGTAGGTAGGCGATGGTGCAGGGTCGGAAACCGGGTTTTATTTTAAACTTTATGCAAGGGTGAATGCAATGGTAACAGCCGGTATTGATGTAGGTTCAAAAGAATTAATCATTGTTATTCAATCTCAGAAAAAGACGAGTAAACCTTTTTCTTTTACTAATGATTTCGAGGGTCACAAAAAACTCATCCAGTTATTGAAAAAAAAGAAAGTTACTCGAATTTGTCTGGAAGCAACGGGTGTTTATCATCTTGATATTTCTGTCTTGCTTTATGACCATCCGCTGTTTGAGCTTATGGTCATTAACCCAAAAGCCGCGAAACATTATGCCCAGGTAATGATGAATCGAACGAAAACTGATGGCGTTGATGCACTGCTATTAGCGGGATACGCACAGCATATGCCGTTTGTAGTATGGCAACGTCCTAATGATCGCTGTCTTGCTGTAAGAGCCTGTGCGCGGCGGTTGAGCGCATTGACGAAACAAAGTACCCAGGCTAAAAATCAGCTGCACGCATTACAATCAACAGGTATAACACCTGAGTTCATTAATGATGATGTCAAACTGACCATTGAACAATTAGCATTGCAGATTACTGCATTGCGCGGTAAATCACTGGAGCTGATTGAACAGGATACTGAAATGAGTCAACTTTTGTCCCTGTTGATTTCAGTTAAAGGTATTGCTGAAAACAGTGCAATTCAACTGATGGGAGAACTATTAGTTTTGCCCAAAGATATGACTGCACGGCAATGGGTTGCGATGGCCGGACTCGATCCAAGGCAGCATCAATCCGGTAGTAGCATTAATAAGAAAGCACGAATTAGTAAGGTCGGTAATCGGTATTTGCGCATGGCACTTTATATGCCAGCTTTGAGTGCCTCACGTTCTGATCTTCATGTACGTGGTTACTATTTACATCTCATTGAGCAACGCGGCCTGAAGAAAATACAAGCCATTTGCGCTGTAATGAGAAAACTTTTACACGCCATTCACGGTATGTTTAAAAGCGGAATGCCTTTTGATAATAAACGTTTTTATCATTTAACTGAACAAACCGAGTGATTAGTATTTTTTATGGACTGGAGGCAAAAAGGACTTGCTTTGGAACAGAGTATCTACTGGCTACGGGCTTATTTTTGGTGAGTTGCATCATATGCAATAAATGCAAAGACACTTACAACAATAAGCAAAACTAAAGTAGATAATATATCCATGTTACAGCTCCTTTAACGATGAAATTAAATGTTCAATACGTTTATGTACAAAGAGTGCTGAGATAGTAATAATAGTTATGCCAATTATAGCACCATATGTTTTGAGATCCGATGCCACTCCAGCTTTTGTGAAAAGCCAGCCAACTAACGTAATATCGGAAACCACCATTACACCCAGCCAGAACTTGTAGTTTCTCAATAAGCCGTGGCTTTATCAAATTGATGCTCATTATTGTAGCCCTTGCGGGACTAAAGTCCCGCTTCCAACGTCATTACAACCGGAAGTGGGACTTTAGTCCCGCCTTTTTGCCACGGATTATTGAGAAGTTACCAGAACTTTAGATAAGCTATTGTTTCTTTTACTATATCTATTTGTGACATGGCGGTATTTTAGCCTGTTATATGCAAATATGCCATTTTGGCTACCGCCACTAATATATTCAATACCATTATGAAGTCAATATTGATGGTTTTTAAATTTGGCGTGGAATCAAAAATCCTTTGTAATTAGCTCAGTATGTAGGCTGGGGTGAGGCATGAACCCCAACATTGGCATCAACCGCAATGGTATTTGTTGGGGTTCGTGCCTCACCCCAACCTACGAAACAGGCTGTCATCTCGAACATCTTTTTGTGAGAGATCTTAACAGCCAAACAACTAGCACCTCCCTATGTTAGAAATATTAGACGAAAAAAAACGCCCACACCTTCAAACAAGATGTAGGCGTTTTCAACAAAGATAAAACACCAGGATTTAACCAGAGCTTCCCTGCTCCCATCAAACCTCAGAAATTAATACAAATACACCGCACCGGCTTCTGATGTGTCGTTATTCGTCTGATTACCACCGATGCCCAGGGCATTGCTGTCCTCTGTTCTGGCTCCCACTGCCAGGGTCTGCAAGCCATCAACATTTTCAGTCAAGCTAACAGACCAACCGAATTCATCACCGGCCTCCCTATCAATCATCGCATTAAAGCCATCTGTATTACTTGCCTTGACTGTCGCCTGCGCACTCCAAAGACCTGCGCTACGCGTATAGGTATAAACAGCACCAGATCTTACTGCACCATCATCATGAGCACCATCAATACCAACAGCACTACCATCTTCATATCGTGCCCCTACTGCCAACGTATCACCATCAGCGCTTAAGCTGATCGCACGACCGAACTCGTCACCGTTTTCGGGGGTACTGGCTTTGATATAGGCCTGCTGAGTCCATGTACTGGCAGCAAAGTGGAATACATAAGCTGCACCAGATTTTCCTGTGTTATTGTCTGCACCTCCTGAAGCACCATTTGTAACACCAGCAACACCGCCTGCTTCCCACTCAGCCCCTACCGCAAGGGTAGAACCATCCTGGCTAAGACTAAGACTAAGACCGAAATGATCATCATTATCAGTGTTATGTGCCTTGATATAGGCCTGCTGAGTCCATACGCCTGTGCCGACATCACGAGTGAAGGTATATACCGCACCCGTATCATCAGTTGATAAAGTATCAGTTCCAGCAAACCCAGTTCCCATGAGAACACCGCTGGCATCACTGTCTTCCCGATAAGCACTTACCGCCAGGGTATTGCCATTACCACTAATACTGACATACTGACCAAAGCGGTCTTCTGCACCCGGATTGCTTGCCTTAATATAGGCCGTTTGATTCCAGACAGTTCCGGATCCATCATCAGTGAACACATATACCGCGCCAGAATCTGCTAACGAGTCGTCAGCAGAGCCTATGGCACCACCAGTAGTACCGTCGACATTGCTGTCCTCTAATCGGGCAGATACTGCCAATATAGTACCATCGTCACTAAGGCTGACACTCTGTCCAAACAGATCACCAACACCTGAATTAATCGTAACACCTGGTACACCTGCCCCGGCATTATCAGCCTTGATATAGGCCGACTGATCCCAGGTACCTGAACCATTGCGAGTAAACACATACACCGCACCGGCTTTTGTTGCATTGTCATTATCACCGGCACCATCACCGTCCTCATGCCTGGCACCCACTGCCAGGGTATCGCCGTCTGCACTCAGACTGACTGACCAGCCGAATCTGTCACCATCTCCAACATTATTTGCCTTGAGGAAATCCTGCTGAGTCCAGACATTGGTTGAGGTGTTACGGGTATACACATACACCGCACCGGAATCACCAGATCCCGTATTCTCAAAATAAGCCCCAACCGCCAGGGTGTTACCGTCTCTACTAAAGCTGACGCTGCCACCGAAGTGTTCACCACTATCAATATTACTGGTATCAGTGTTGTCGGCTTTGAGGTAGCCGATGCTGTTTACCATGGAGTCGGCTACTGAAATAGTGGCTGAATCGGTACAAGTACCAGTACCATTAATGCCATCACAACTTTCCAAAATATATTGGGCACTGGCTCGGGCATACAACGGCACGACGTGATCAAAACTCTCGACACCTTGTGCAATAACACCAACCGGGGTTACATTAAAGCTGCCGGGACCATCAGGTGCTTCCATTAATCTATAAGACTCAGCACCGACAACATCCGTCCAAATAAAGCGGAATGTTTTAATGGGGGTAAACGTCAGCACCGGTGTACCAGCATTTGCCACAGTAAGCACATAAACATCACTGGCTTCGTTGAAGTTGGCATCAGCCGCTTTGGTCGCGGTGATGTTGGTGGTACCGGCTGCAACTATGGTCACTTCGCCTGTTGCGGCATTGACTGTGGCAGTAGCTGGAGTATCAGAGGCATACGTTACGGCACCTCCACTTTCTCCACCAGTCGCTGCCTGGGTGAAGGGGACATCCGTAGGAGTTCTAGTTTGGTCAGCGCCAGCATCCAGCGTGGTCTGATTAACTTTATTGACCGTCAGCAGATAAGCATCACTGGCTTCGTTGTAGTCGGCATCAGCCGCTTTGGTTGCGGTAATGTTGGTGGTACCGGCTGCAACTATGGTCACTTCGCCTGTATTGACATCAACAGTGGCAACAGCGGTATTATCGGAAGCATAAGTCACTGCACCTGTACTTTCACCATCGATCGCTGTCTGGGTGAAAGGGATATCCGTGGTGATCTTGGTTACATCAAGACCTGCATCCAGTGTGGTCTGATTAACTTTATTGACCGTCAGCAGATAAGCATCACTGGCTTCGTTGT
>CAZALW010000085.1:0-1551 GCA_964485705.1 uncultured Thiotrichaceae bacterium | reverse complement strand
GTGTGGTCTGATTAACTTTATTGACCGTCAGCAGATAAGCATCACTGGCTTCGTTAAAGTTGGCATCAGCCGCTTTGGTTGCGGTGATGTTGGCGGTACCGGCTGCAACTATGGTCACTTCGCCTGTTGTGGCATTGACTGTAGCAACAAGCACATCACTGGAAGCATGAGTTAGTACACCTGTCCCTGAACCACCCGTGGCTAACTGGGTATAATTAGCATCACCAAAGGCTCTAGTTTGGTCTGCACCAGCAAGAACTGCTGCCTGATTGGCCTTGGTAGTAACAGCGAGCTCATAAAAATCACTGGACGCATTATAGTTAGCATCACCTGCTTTAGTGACCGTAATTGTTGTATTGCCAACAGCAAGAAGGGTAACCAGACCAGCATTATCAACTGTGGCTATTGCAGTATTACTAGAGACGTAAGTAACCGCACCGGTTCCGGCACCACCTGTGGCTACCTGGAGGAATGTTCCATTAGTAATATTCTGAGCCTGGTTAACACCTGCTTCTACTGGTGGCGTTTGATCAATTTTATTAACCGTAAGCACATAAAAATCACTAGCTTCATTAAAGTCGGCATCTGCAGCTTTGGTGGCCGTAATATTTGTAACACCTATAGCAACAACGGTAACCTCACCACTAACACTACCGACTGTGGCGACAGCAGTATTACTGGAAGAATACGTTACTACTCCGCTTCCGGAACCCCCGGTCGCCGCCTGGGTGAAAGAGGCAGCCGAGGTGATTTTAGCTAGATCAGCACCAGCATCCAATGCAGCCTGATTAACTCTGTTAACCGTGAGCAAATAAGAATCACTAGCTGCATTGAAGTCGGCATCAGCTGCTTTGATCGCTGTGATATTAGCTGTACCCGCAGCGACGATAGTCACTTCTCCTGTAGAGGGATCAACTGTGGCTACTGCGGTATTATCGGAGGCATAAGTCATCGCACCGGTGCCTGAACCACCGCTGGCGACCTGGATATAACTTGCATCCGTAGTAATTTTAGCTAGATCAGCACCAGCATCAACTGCCGCCTGGCTGGCTTTAGCAGGATCATCAGACGAACCGCCACAACTCGCCAGGGCAAATGAAAGTAGGGTTATAAAAAATAATTTATTTAAACTGCTTTTAAACATGAGATGAATTTCCTTTACTTTCATTGAGCGAACCTGATATTTCACCAAAACGATGCATTCAAAAGTGATATTTGTATGAAATAAATAAGAGTTGGATTATAGTTTTTTTACGGAATAATACAAATGCAATTACTGTACCAAACTTCTGTAGCCTATAAAAGCTTAATTTACAGTAAATATTCTGATTTTCTTGATATGAATTTGCTCATTTTTCAACATTTTGTCGATTTTTAAACATTTTCTCTTCCAATACTGTGATTTTTTTATGTGATTCTGTATATTGGGGTGAGGCACGAACATCAACCGGACTACTGTCATCTCGACCAGAGGGAGAGATCTTATACCACAGTGAAACAAGATCTCTCCCTCTGGTCGATGTATGGACTCCACCTACCTAATGGTAGGCT
>CAZALW010000084.1:0-10981 GCA_964485705.1 uncultured Thiotrichaceae bacterium | reverse complement strand
TTTATAGCGTGTCTTTAATAAGCCGTATCTTTTTCATCCGACTCGATAATAAGAGGACTTCCAAATATTTTTCTTCTTGGAAGTATTTCAAGCTATGTGATAATGTCCACATCAAATTTCTTGTAACACTAAAAGCCATGTGGTTTTTAAAATATGTTGTATTTGTAAAAAGTTAGCTAGAAATAATTAAGTAATGCCGCGCAGGCAGATGCGAGGCATAAATATAAAATCTAAAAAGGTTGAAAACCTCTATGAAGAAGGTTTCGTATCATGACGTGGTACAACATGAGCGCTTTAACGTCACCAAAATCACTTATTATGAGTTAACGCATTGCCCTGATGCGACATATCACAGTTTTCGCATTAAACCATCTGATGCGTATCGTTTAATTCAGCCATACTTCAAGACCAAAGTATTTGAGCAACTTCGCGCGGTGTTGCCATTGGCTATTTATCTGGCATTGTTTCAGGTATTGATTTTACGTCAACCGGTACTGGATGCAGGCGTGGTTACGGCAGGCTTGTTTGCGGTTATTATTGGTCTGATGTTTTTTATGGAAGGGCTACGTTTAGGCCTTATGCCGTTTGGCGAGGTGATCGGCAATAAGCTTCCACAAAAGTCGACATTGCCTGTCGTGTTACTGGTTGCTTTTTTACTTGGTATAGGTGTCACCTTTGCAGAGCCTGCGATTGGTGCTTTGAAAGCGGCGGGGTCGAATGTAG
Source organism: uncultured Thiotrichaceae bacterium (assembly GCA_964485705.1). Taxonomy (GTDB): domain Bacteria; phylum Pseudomonadota; class Gammaproteobacteria; order SZUA-229; family SZUA-229. The sequence goes on along the minus strand of CAZALW010000084.1, from coordinate 10,258 downwards.
ATCCTTATTCTGCGCCTTATCTTTATACCATCCTTAATGACTGGGTTGGTGTTATGGTGCTGGTCGTAGGCGGTGGCGTTGGTTTAGCGGCGGTGTTAGGAACGTTACGTTTTCTAAACGACTGGAGTCTCAAGCCAATGATTTACTTTACCATTGTGCCGACTCTGGCGTTAACCTTTTATGTTGCGCAGGATGAACAGTTAAGCCGCGTCATTGGTCTGGCCTGGGATAGCGGAGCGGTAACAACCGGACCGGTTACGGTACCGTTGGTATTGGCGCTGGGTATTGGTATTGCTTCTGCAGCCGGGCGCGGGGGGCAAACGCTGTCGGGTTTTGGTATTGTTACTCTTGCTTCCTTATTTCCAATTATTGGGGTGTTGCTTTTAGCCATCTTTATTCATCACACCGTGTCGGTTGATGAGATTGTAGCTGGCCTGGATCATGCAAAAGAGGTAGTACCCTCGCTGTTTCAGCAAACACCGTATGTTGAAATTATCTCTGGATTACGTGCGATTGTGCCATTAATGATTTTTCTGACATTGGTATTGTTCTTTGTTTTGCGTGAGCGTATGCCCAATGCACGTATAGTATTGTTAGGCCTGGGGTTTGCAGTGATAGGCATGATTATTTTCAGCCTTGGCTTAACTTATGGCTTATCAAAGTTGGGTGGGCAAGCCGGGTCAATGATTCCTGCAGCTTTTACCAGCATTGAATCCATTCAAGAGTCGCCTTTGTACTGGTTTACTCTGGGTATTGGTATTGCATTGGTGTTTGCTTTTGTACTCGGTTTTGGTGCTACCCTGGCTGAACCCGCGCTCAATGCATTAGGCTTAACCGTTGAAACCTTAACCAATGGCGCATTTAAAAAGAAAACCCTGATGACGGCGGTTTCCGTAGGTGTTGGGGTTGGCATTGCTGTTGGTATAATGAAAATTATTTTTGATTTGCCGTTAACCTGGTTATTGTTCCCAACGTATCTATTTGCACTGCTTTTGACCGCATTTTCAACTGAAGAATTTGTTAATGTGGCGTGGGATAGTGCGGGGGTGACAACGGGTCCGGTTACGGTGCCGTTAGTGCTGGCAATGGGCCTGGGTCTTGGCGAGGCAGTTGATGCGGTGGAAGGCTTTGGGATTTTGTCGATGGCTTCAATCGGACCCATTATTTCGGTGTTGATGACCGGGTTATGGGTTAAATACCGCTCTCAGTTATCTGAAGTAGAAAAAAAATTAGGAAAAAATAAACCATGAGTAGACGAAACGAGATAACTATTTTAACAGAAGTATCGCTGATTACCTGCATGGTACAAAAAGGCAAGAGTGATGTTATTGTGGCGGCAGCTCGCGCCGTAGGTGCGCAAGGCGCATCGCTGCATTACGGTCGTGGTGTGGGGGTGCGGGAGCGTTTGGGGTTATTGAGTATTACCGTGGAAGCAGAAAAAGAAGTGATTCAAATTATGGTGTCCAGACAACAGGAAGAAGAAGTCTTTACTGAGATGTTTAAAGCTGGTCAGCTTGATACACCAGGAATGGGAATTATGTTTGTCACGCCTCTTGATAAAGCGGCTACCTATATTCCGCCTGCCGTGCTGGAACGTATAGAGAAGTCTCACGAACTACGTGAGAACAATGTTTCGACATAATAGGAGTGGTGTTAAGTGTTAAACCAGAAGCATTGTAAACCCGCCAAACTGATTGTGTGTACCTTAGCGCGAGGTCAATCTCGTTCAGTATTAGAAGTTTTGCAGCAAACAGGGCATGTGTTAGCCTCGGAATACATTTCTATCCGAAGCCAAAATAATTCGCATGATGACCATAAATGGGATGATATGGATTCATTACGCATTATGGTAGCACCGCAATATGCCGAAAACATATTTGAAATGCTTTATCATCTGGTGGAAATTGAAACCCATGAGGGGGTGTATATGTTTCAAATGAATGTGCCGTGGGTGACACATTTTGAACTGCCTGATATTCCACCGGAAGGTGTAGCGATACCAGCCTTGCATCATGGTGCGGTTTTACCAGCAGGAGTGAGTGAAGAAACAGCGAAAATTTTACGGAAACTGGCCAATATTGATTAATATAAAGGGTATCTTTTCAAATAATTCTATCCTTTTGTAGGTTAACGGTACACTCATGTACCACTTCTCATTAATAACAATCTGCTTATCTATTTGCATAAATCACTTATAAAGTGATAATTAAGTTATGATAAATAGCATTGACCCTGTGTGCGGTATGGCTGTATCGCAACCGAATGAATACCACCTTCAGCATGATGGCAAGGAATATGGATTCTGTAGTTCCGGCTGTCTGCAAAAATTTAAGTCATCACCTGATCAATATCTGAACCGTGCTACACGAAGCGGTAAAGAATGTTCAGATCACAGTTGTCATTCAACATCAAAAATATACACCTGCCCGATGCATCCGGAAGTTGAACTACTCAATCCAGGTTCATGCCCTAAATGCGGTATGGCGCTGGAAGCTAAAGGTTTGCCGGTGGTAGAAAGCAAAGTTGAATACACCTGTCCGATGCATCCGGAAATTGTGCAGGATCATCCGGGAAGTTGTCCGAAATGCGGTATGGCACTGGAAGCGAAAACCATTCATCTGGAAGAAAAAAATGAAGAACTGGCCGATATGTCACGGCGCTTCTGGATTAGTACGGCTCTTGCACTACCGGTATTTATTCTGGCAATGACAGCAGACTTGATGCCTGCTTTATTGCCTGATGGATTGTCTATGCAATCCGTACAATGGGTTCAGTTTGTTTTAGCCACACCGGTTGTGCTTTGGGGGGGCTGGCCATTTTTTGTGCGTGCTGTGCAGTCTGTTATCACCTGGAATTTAAACATGTTTACCCTGATTGGTCTTGGCGTATCGGTAGCCTGGATCTATAGCACGGTGGCTTTGCTGGTGCCGGGAAGTTTTCCATCAGTAATGCAAATGCAAGATGGCCTGGTAGCTGTCTATTTTGAAGCGGCCGCGGTGATTGTCACCCTGGTTCTATTAGGACAGGTGCTGGAGTTACGTGCGCGCAGTCAGACCAATGCAGCAATAAAAATGTTGCTTGGCCTGGCACCGAATACGGCACGAATAGTCCGTGAAAATGGGATTGAAGAAGACATTCCACTGGAACATGTCGTGGTTGGCGATGTGTTGCGTGTCAGACCCGGTGAAAAAATTCCGGTTGATGGTTTGGTGACTGACGGCAATAGTCTAGTTGATGAATCCATGGTGACCGGTGAACCGATTCCTGTTGAAAAGAATCAGGGTGAGTTGCTTATTGGTGCCACGGTAAATGGCACCGGTAGCCTGTTAATGCGTGCCGAAAAAGTGGGTGCCGACACCTTGCTTTCCCAGATAGTGCATATGGTCAGTGAAGCGCAACGTTCACGTGCACCCATTCAGAAACTGGCAGATATTGTTGCCGGTTATTTTGTGCCTGCGGTAGTGCTTATTGCAGTTGTCACCATGATTGTCTGGGGATTCTGGGGGCCGGAACCACGTCTTGCATTCGCCATTATTAATGCCGTGGCGGTATTAATTATTGCCTGTCCCTGTGCGCTGGGTCTGGCGACACCTATGTCAATTATGGTGGGAACCGGTAAAGGTGCAACCATGGGGGTGTTGATAAAAAATGCAGAAGCACTGGAAACCATGGAAAAAATTGATGTGCTGGTGGTCGATAAAACCGGCACTCTGACTGAAGGTAAGCCAAAACTTGTTTCTGTACTGGCAGTACAGAATTTCACAGAAGATGACGTATTACAACTGGCTGCAAGCCTGGAACGTGCTAGTGAACATCCTCTGGCTGAAGCAATCGTACAGGGTGCAAACGAACGCAACGTAAGTCTGTTACCAACCAATGAGTTTGAATCTATCACCGGTAAAGGAGTAACCGGTACTGTTAACAATCGTAAGGTTGTACTGGGCAATATAAAATTATTGCAAAGTCTTGATGTTGATGTAGCTGACTTACCCGAAAGAGCCGAAGCGGCACGCGCCGAAGGTCAGACAGTTATGTTAATCGCCATTGACGGTAAGGCGGCCGGGCTGATTGGTGTTGCTGACCCAATTAAAGTCTCAACAGCAGAAGCGATTGACGATCTGCATAAAGCGGGTGTTAATGTTGTTATGCTCACCGGTGACAGCAAAACCACAGCACAGGCGGTTGCACGAAAATTAAATATTGATCGGGTAGAAGCAGAAGTTTTACCGGAGCAGAAAGCAAGCATCGTTAAACAGCTACAGACGACAGGTAAAATTGTTGCGATGGCAGGTGATGGTATTAATGACGCACCGGCACTGGCGCAGGCGCATGTAGGTATCGCCATGGGAACGGGTACGGATGTGGCCATGGAAAGTGCAGGAGTGACTCTGATTAAAGGTGATCTACGCGGCATAGTTCGCGCCCGAAGGCTTAGTCATGCGGTAATGAATAATATCCGGCAGAACCTGTTTTTTGCTTTTGTATATAACTCACTGGGTGTGCCCGTTGCCGCAGGTATCTTGTACCCGGTGTTTGGTTTATTACTGTCTCCGATGCTGGCAGCAGCAGCGATGAGCTTTAGTTCGGTGTCGGTAATTACTAATTCATTAAGGTTAAGAAACACGAAATTATAGGACACCGTTAACCTGACTAGTGTGTCAGATTTATCATAGTGCGAATGGCAGAGTTCACCACATAGCCGAAATTTAGCCATTTCTAATATAGCGTCAGAAAATCGCAAAAACAGACATTTAAAAGCCGTATTTAAAAGACGAAAATTGTCATTTTAACCATAACTCTATTTATTCTTGCTCCCAAATAGGGAGCGTGCTAATATCTGACTATGAGAGTCATCGCAAAATCCATGCTCAGGATATTCTGGGAAAGTAGTCCAAAATATCTCGATGCACAGAAACAGATGACTGAATGGTACAACTACTGTGCAAATGCACAATGGAGTTCACCTCACAAACTTAAAGCCGACTTGCGAAATGCCAGCATATTAAAAAATAATCGTGTTGTCTTTAACATTTGTGGAAATAAATACAGAATTGTTGTATTAACGGATTATGCTCGGCATGGAATACTAATTCGGTTTGTAGGTACACATAAACAATACGATGAAATCAAGGATATTGAAAATATTTGAGGTCACATTATGAAACTGAAACCAATTAAAAATAAAACTGAATTAAAGAAAGCATTAAATCGTATTGATGAGCTTTGGGGTGCAAAGCGCAATACTGAAAAAGGTGATGAGCTTGATGTTCTGATGCTATTGGTTGAAAAATATGAGGAAGAGCATTACCCAATACCACCATCTGACCCAATTGAAGCAATCAAGTTTTTAATGGAACAGAAAGCGCTAACACGTAAAGACCTCGAGCCGTATCTTGGTACTCGAGCTCGTGTTTCTGAGGTACTGAATAAAAAGCGTAGCCTTACACTTCCCATGATAAAAAGGTTGCATGAAGGTTTGAACATCCCGTACAACTGTTTAATTGCGTAACAAAGCGCTGATAGAAATTATATAAAAAGATATTCAAGTGTCTGCTTAAATTTCACAGCTAACCACAAAGGCGACATTTGGAAAATGTGCCGGACACAGTGAAAACAATACAAAGCAGACTTTGAGAAATAGCTTTTTCAGAGAAAAATCCAACCCGCAGATTATTAAGTATACTTAGTGCCATTCTATATTGCCCCCCGGACATCCCTTTTAATTATTAATATGGAAAAGATATTTATCTTATTTATTTTAATTAGTGTTTTTGTGTCTCAAGCTGGTTTTGCGGCTGAAATAGACAGCGTAACACCGAGAAATATTGAACTTGATAATAGCCAGAGCATTATTAATAGGATTATTAATCAGCGTATTCAAGAGGGAGTTCAGAAAGCCAATGCACAGCAAGATGATGCCGGTGGTTTCGATTTTATAAGTGCCATAGATGATGAAGAATTTACAGAAGAATACGAAGCCTGTGATGAAGAAATTCTCTATACCGAGCTAAGAAAAGCCATCTTTCAATCCTTAACCGCATCCTGGGGACTAAAGGGTTATGATCTGGACAAACAGTTACGCAATTTACTGGCCAAGCAAAGTTACTCTTTATCATTAAACGATTCCATCTATCGTGATATAGATTACATCGAAGGCTTTTCGCTAAACCTTAAGGAGCTGAGTGATGTCGTCAATATCAATGATCATCTTATCGGGCTCGACAAACTCGGTCACTTTTTTGCCGAAGGCTGGCAGTATTATGAGTTGACCCGGTATGACGATTATACTTTTAACCAGGCGCTCGAGTGGGGGAGGCAGCAGGAAGCAGGAAAGTTTGGTTATAGCACGACTGGTATTTTTTCCTTTGCCGATCTTGTCGCCAACTTTAATGGTTGGCGGTTCTGGAATAAAGTCTTACTCAAAGAAAATGATCCTTTAAAAGGTGCGTTAGCTAATTTTTTTGACAGTCCATACGTAAGCTGTGATATTCAAATTATTGCCTCGATCAAAAGCAGGAAGATAGTTAAGGCATGGGAACAGAATACTGAGTTTGATCTGTCAGATTTCATCGATGGCACTTGGGACGAAGGAAACAATTGTAATAGCTACGATGATCCGTTCATTGAAGAAAAGGTAACCGCACGGATAAAAAACGTTAGTCCCGACTTCACCTGTCCTTTCGTCCCTGAGAACTGCCTGGAAGCTCAGGAAAGATATGGCTTTTATGCAAAACATGTTTTGCATCCCTACTGTCTTATTGCAACTAAAGAATGAAAAATAAAAAGAGACGGAGGGATAACAGGCATACATGTCTAAATATTTTGGTGGGTACTGAAACGTAAGCGTCCGGCGAAAACCATATTTCACATTCAATAAAAATCTGTCATGGTTTCTCTTCAATCAACAAAGGAGAAACCGATGAAGTCATCGACCAATGCATTAACGCTTGAACAGCCTGTTATTATCAAAGACAAAGCCCGTTGCATATGGAAGCCTGGCAAGCCAGTGATTTAACACAGCCTGCATATTGCCAGCAACACGCCATCAGTTTAGCTGCTTTTGGCGAACCCGATTGAAAAAGCTTGAAGTGGGTAATGCACAACAATGGAATACACGTAGGAGTAATACCTGACTTTTAATTATTGATTTTTGGGCTGAAGAACCAGTTTGCCTGCCTTCTTAACCGAATAGGGCTGATTCTTAAACGAATGACATTGGGTCTGTATGGGGGTGCCGGGTGACCGTCATTCCTACCGTAGAGGTTCAAGTGTCAAAAGAATCTAGCTATTTGTTATAAATTTAATATTTGGAGAAAAAATGAAAAAATTTAGCTGTGGTTAAAATAAGTTTTTGTTTTTTTTAGCACTATTCGTGGAGCAGTGGCACACGGATGTGCTGTTTACGAACCAAAGGATGGAGTAGTGGCATATGGAGGTGCTGTTTACGAACCAAAGGATGGAGTAACGTTTTTAACTTAAAACTTACAACTTCCGTTAAGTGTCGAAAGCTGCCACTAAAACCTAATACTGTTCGTCAGTTGAAATACAGACTTAGATAAATTAGTTGTGCTGGAGCACTTGTATTGAGAAAGGGCTATTTTTTCAGTAGTGCCTGAATCTTCTGGTTATTAGTTTTGATGGCAATGTCTATGGCGTTCTGTCCATCCTTGTTTATGATAGCAATGTTGGCACCGTGAGTTAGAAGAAGTTTTACTGTCTCTGTTGAGTCTGCGCTTACCGCCTCCATCAATGCCGTTAACCCTTCTTCATCCTGCGCTTCAATATCTGCACCCTGTGCTAAAAGTGCATTGACCATTTTCACATGGCCGCCGCCAGCAGCCCATAAAAGAGGTGCTGCGCCATCGCTGGATGGGGTATTAATTTTTGCGCCATGTTTGATTAACAGTTTTGCCATATCGATATTCTTGCCATGATCTGCAGCATGGATTAGCGCAGATCTGCCATGGTTATCAATAAGATTTACATTAGCAGAGTTATCTAACAGTAGTCTGGCAGAGTTTATATGCCCACGACCTGCGGCAACTATTAAAGCCGATAAACCATCTTTTTCGACTGCATCAGGATCGGCTCCTTTGAAAAGTAATTGATCCACCATTTCGGGCAGGTCATATTGTGCAGCAAGAATCAGTGCGTTCAAGCCAGATCGGGTGCGTGCCTTCAGATTGGCACCTCGTTCCAGTAGCAGTGCGGTAACTTCTACCTCGCCGTTCTCAGCAGCAAAGGTAAGGGCGGTACAACCAACAGTGGTTTCAATATTTACATCAGCACCTCTGGAAAGTAATATTGATATTGCCAGAATACTGCCGTTTTCTGCTGCATTCATCAGCGCTGTTTTGCCAAAATTATTGGCGGCGTTAGGATTAGCGCCAGCATCCAGTAACTGTGAGATGGCATCATCATCATCAATGCTGGCTGCCCAGCGCAATTCCTGATTAATGTCTACGCGTTTGGCGGCCATCACTGAGTATGGCATTACAAGGCATGTAGCGATAAAAAAAGTGATGAATAATGGCAACTTAGGCGAAAACTTAAATAACATGTGAATTCTCACAATAATGATTCCCTCGTGAATATACCTTAACTTTAGCAGGTTTTTTTTGCTTTTATTATCACTCTGCTTCTGCAGACTCGTCTTCATCTTCAGGTTCATCCGGTAATTCATGCGCAATGCCTTTGTGACAGTCTATGCATGTTTTGCCTTCGTCAATAGCTCTGCTGTGCTTCTTACGTGCTGTGCGATCCTGTTCACTTAGATCCATATCTTCAAAGTCGTGGCAGTTTCGGCATTCGCGAGAGTCTGTTGCTTTCATCGAATCCCATACCCTGGTTGCCATTTTCCATCGATGCGTCTCGAATTTTTCTGCGGTATCAATGGTTCCCAGTGCTTTATGATAGAGCTCTCTGCTTGCAACTATTTTGCGGATTACCTTGTGTATCCACGGCTTAGGTACATGGCAGTCTGAACAGCCAGCCTGTACACCAGAAGGGTTCTTAAAATGGATAGAGTCTGTGTATTCTGTATAGGGTACATCACCCATTTCATGACAGGATATACAGAATTCTGTGGTATTGGTCATCTCCATTGCCGTGTTGAAACCACCCCAAAAGATAATGCCACCAGCTCCGCCAATAACCAGTAGTGCAAGTGCAGGAAGGGAGCTAATGCGTTCCCACGTGCGTTTTAACCACCCCTTTTTATTTGTCATTTATATACCCCGTTAATTATTTGACGGATCATAACGGCTAATATTTAATATTAACTTGAGATATATCAAGTTAATTAGTAAAGAAATTGGTATTGGTGACTAAAAAAGTAAAAGTTGGTTGCTGTAAACGTCTGCGTTATTCGTTATAAATGACTGATTTATATGTATTTATTTGTTATATATTGTGATGTAACAACCATTGGTTGGTGGTCACTAAAAACTATTTTTTATTGAATAAAAAGTAAAATGGAGGAGAGGATGTTAGTAAAAAAGTATGTATGCAGTGTCGCTAGGTTAAGCAATAAAACATGATATCGAGAGCCGGATTAAATTTGTATGGAACAAATTTAGCATCAGCGTTTTTTGCTGATGACCCGTAGGGCGAATCACAGGGAAGTGATTCGTAATCTAACCGGTTGCCGGTTCGATTCAGTGCGTTTTACACAGGTAGTTAAACGTATTCAGGTTGTTAATGGATGAAATATGGTACCGAGGGCCGGAATCGAACCGGCACTTCCGTGAGGAAACCGGATTTTGAATCCGGCGCGTCTACCAGTTCCGCCACCCCGGCATATATGCAGCGCGCATTTTATAGGAAATAGTGTTTAGTTAATAGCTGTTGTGGTTATTTTCGTTCAGATATTAATTTGGCAACACTTTTTTAAAAGGTTTGACAGTAACACTGGCATAAACGCCAGCTGCAACATAGGGGTCGGCATCTGCCCAGGCTTTGGCTTCGAGTAGATCTTCAAACTCTGCGACGACCAGGCTACCGCTAAAACCAGCTTCTCCGGGGTCTTCACAATCGATGGATGGATGGGGGCCTGCCAGTATTAATCGGCCCTGTTGTTGCAATTCGGTTAAACGTTCTATGTGTTTTGCTCTGGCAGTTAGACGAATTGGCAAGCTGTTTTCTATATCCTGCGACATAATGGCGTATAACATTAATGTTTTCCCCGCTGTTTTTCATAAATAGAGTTTTAAGTTGTATGTTTCATGTTTTAAGTTAAAAGATATAAACTTACAACTTA
>CAZALW010000083.1:0-11015 GCA_964485705.1 uncultured Thiotrichaceae bacterium | reverse complement strand
CGGCCACCAAAGCTACCTTCGCCACCTTCGCCACCACCGCCGCCGCCACCGCCGACGACACCGACATTATTCGCTTGACCGCCACCACCACCGCCACCGCCAGAGCCATGGCCACCACGACCACCGCTATTGCCGTTGGATGACCTGAAGAACGAACTGCTCCCAGAAACGCCAGCGCCATTACCGGCTGCGCCGGGTGTGCCTCTACCACCGGTATTGCCTAAATCACCTACACTTCCCCCGCCGGAACCACCACTGCCTCCACCTCCACCGGCAATCGTTCCTCCAAGTGGGGCCGAGCCAGCACCACCTTGACTGCCGCCTCCACCGCCACCATTAATACCACCACCCCGAGTACCACCCGCGCCGCCATTTCCACCCGAGTTACCAGAACCACTACCACCACTGGCTCGATGACCACCAGTACGGTTTCCATCTGTACCATCATCACCATCATCGCCATCACCGCCTCTATTGCCATTAATACCATCGCCGCCTGAACCGGCAGTAATGGTATTATTTCGCACATCCGCCAATGCCAGGAATCTCAGCGCCGCGCCATAGTTGGTGCCGGGTGAAGTATCCTCACCTGCCTCGACATTGCCATTCACGATGTTGTTATCATGCAGGTAAAACGCGGCAGAACTATCACCAACGGCTTGCACGCCATACACATCATCGGTAGCATCGGGTGAATTACTGGTCATCAGGTCAAAACCTGAAAACCAGGTATCTTGCGTCACGCTGAAAAACTGAACGCCGCGGTGGTTGCTGTTGAGCATGGTTTTATTAGCGACCACATCGCGCATCCAGTTGCTATCATAACCTCCGTACAGGCTTGTGCCACTCGGAACATCCAGGTTGGCAGCGGTTTCATCGTAAACCGCTGATGCTGATCGCGTCATTACATAGATATCTTCGAGATTGGTTGTCAGTGCGGAAACCGCCATGCCGATACTGGCATAAGGGTTATCACGACTGCCTGTGCCAGCACTGTCGTCGCCATTATCGCCATCGACAAAATAAGTCACATTAAGATCTTCAAAAACATTAACCACGACTGTCTCTGCAGTGCTGTCTTCGGTGCCATCATTAACCACTAACTCGAAAACCAGTGAATCCACCGCATCAGGTGCAGAAAAGGCCGGATTCTCGCCACTGAGTGAACCCTGGCCAGCGGTAACATCCGGTCCACGAGTTTGCGTCCAGGTATAGCTCAGGGTATCGCCATCGACATCGCTGCTACCACTGCCATCGAGGTTAACGGTAAAGGTTTTGCTGATATCAATGGCGACACCGGCATTGGCAATGGGTGCGGTGTTGCTACCGCCGCCGCCGCCGCCTCCTCCGGGAGGGTTAGTAGTAGCGGTATCGCTGCCGCCACCACAAGCGGCAAGGCTCAGGGATACGATGGTAACGAAGGTTTTAACCGGTAATAGATTATAATTTTTCATGATTGTTCACTCCTGCCTGGGTTATGAGTTATGGGTAAAAGTTTATGGTCGATGTTTTATGGTCGATATAAATAGCTCTATTCAACCCAGTAATTAATAATTTCATATTGTTGCCCCGATACAGTGTCATCATAGATGTAGGTAAATAACCCCCATGAGTAACGGCTCTGGCCAAACTGAGCAGTGGGCAAATCCATATCGGCGACCACACCGACATATTCCGACTCCTCTCCATGGGTGATCTGCAACGATTTTTCTGCGGATGTGCCGACACTAAAACCTGCCACCACGACACCGGCAGTGCCCTGCACGGATAGATCAAAATCCACACCGTAAGCTGTTCCGGAGCCTGTTTCAGTTGCTACATTAATGGATAGACTCCTGTTGCCACCAGAATTACCGACCGATGCTGGACCAATTTCAAAGCCATCAAAACTCGCCAGTAGTTCATTCTTAGCCGCTTCTGTAGGATAACTGAAGGGCTTGCCAGTAGCGTGACCAAACACGCTGGCATCAATCATGGGGCCACCTGTTACCACGTTGGCATTGTATTTTTTCCGCTCAACCTGTACCTCAATCGGTTCACGCGGCAATGATATGACGACTTTTGAACCGATCAGATCGGGATCTGAGTGAGAGGTGATTTCATAGGTGTACTGATCCAGCGGTATGGTGGTAAAAATAACCGTATCTTCAATTGGCCCGGTGGTATAAACGATGCGCTTGGTGATGGTATAGGCCTTTGAGGTGATCTGGCTGGCATGGGCTTGCAGCGTCGCCAATACTTGAAATCCGGTAACCTTAACCCCTAGCGCACTAAATTCGGTTTCAAATCCCACTGTGGCACTTGCCCGAACGGATAACACTTTTTCTTCGCTAACCGAGGAGCTGGTGGCAGTGCCATAAGATGTGCGGCATGCATCGGCACTCTGACCCAGTGCTGGGTCACAAGGTGCGGCTGCTAACGCGGCGATGATTACCGGCTCGGTAAAGATCAACCGGTGCTCTCCTTCTGAGAAGCGCAAAGCCAGGCTGTCATGATTGACATTGCTGGATAAAATGATCGGGCGAATCACATCCGTACCCGGATTCTGCATTGCCAGTGATTTCATCATGCGCCATTCATCTTTAAAAATGGGCTCAGATAGCGGTGAAGCACCTGAATCGGGGTTGCTCAGCCCCCAGGTTTCGAGGCGGTTTGTGGCCTGCGAATAAAACACGATATTTTGCTTGCCGTCCGCCGTGACATCACCAGCCATCATGCTGCTATTATCGTGTGCAAAACGCCCGCTGAAACCGGAGGTATTGGCAAACAGGCTGACATCATCGATGACTGCAACCAGTGGCTGATCGTTAGCATCCAGTCCCCATACATACTGCGTCCAGGGTGGGGTATTGACGAAATCATCGAACACATATTGATTCGCCTGAATTTCTGCCAGACCATCACCATCAAGATCCACTACATTAATATGCACGTAACGCATGATAGCGGGTGATGAAAAAGAACAACCACCGTGGATACTCGGCACCAGATCAAGCCCACCCAGCGGTATGTTGCTGCGTTTATTATCATCCAGCGCAACCAGCAGATAACGATAGCCACAGTTGCCATTGGGGTCAAAGTTCTGCAGACCGGCAAACAGGATTTCATCAACATTATCGCCGTCTATATCGCCGATGGCGACATCAGCCACAATGGCAGTGCGATTGACCTGGCTTAATGTTGCCCGAATTAAATCATTATTTAGCGCGGCATAACCCTGTTTGGCATCATCGAAGATAAAGTAACGTGCTGTGCCGGCATCATTACTGCCGGATTGAAACAGCTCATTAACCACCACCACAAATTCCTGACCGGCATCATAATCAAGATTACCGCTGGCCATAGAAAGCTGAATATCACTGTTCACCACTGCCTGTGGCAGGGAGTGAGTGGTCTGTGCCAGATCGAGGTTGCCATTATTGTTACTGATAAACAACAAACGTGCTGCACTATCGAAAGTCAGCCCGACAACAAATTCTGATAATCCATCTCCATTGAAGTCCCCTGCTAGCAGGGCAAGATCATTAGCTGGATCAGTGCTGATCGCCAGTGTCTGATCCACAGAAAAACCAATGATGCCGCCACTTATTGATTCCTGATAGGTTTGCAGCATAACTGTATTTTGACCATCTATACGATACAACACGACTATCTCATCCAGGCCGTCACCATCTATATCGGCAGCAGCCGCGACCCGCAGATTGGCTGGCGAGTCACCAACTGAAGCCGCCCACGGTGTATCAGATGTGTCAGGTGTGAAGAAATCTTCTTTCGCATAAATGGGTCGGTTTAAGCCACTAACCGGATCGACAAGAGGGTTTTGCAGCTCATATAAAGTTAGCTGGCTGCTGGCGTTATTAAACTGGGGACCAATCAGTAAAATCTCTTCAATAGTATCGAAGGATTGTGCTGAGCCGAAAGGGCTGTAGTCATCTGGTAACGCGTCGTTGTCGTCATCAAGGCGAGCTGTTTTTTCGACAGACACACCAAGATTGACCAATGCATCGAGTACTTCATCACTGCTGGATGAATCCCCATCTCCACCACCACTGCCACCGCCGCAGGCAGCAAGTAGGCCAATACATAAATACACAATGATTGATTGAATTTTCATGACACTATCCTCTTAATTAATACCGTTATTTCAACTAACAACACCGCTACAGGCTCAGTAATGCTTGCCCTGACTTCTGACTTCAGCAGTCAGTATTTTTTTAACATGATATAAAGCGTATGCCGATAAATGGCGATAAGGAAATTATGAGTATTGATAAGACCTATCACGCGCCATGATTGAAACGAATAAATTCAGTAAATACAGTGTGATATATCGATGTGGTGAGAAATTACCAACATTATTATCAATGCTGATAGGGGGTATTTGAAGTGATAAACCTAAAAAAATAAGTTGAATTGTAGCACCCATACGGTGAGTTCAAAATATTCGAAAAGGTCCTGTAGATTCTGTGCGTTGGACACTCGCAGTAGGTTCAACTTATTTTTTTAGGTTAAAACAGGCTTTAGGCCAGTCCGTAATCACAGCCTTCGGTGAACGTCCATTTTTCATTCACGCAAAATGAACAGCCACCCGGTGCGCGATCCAGGTGATTCGCTGTTTTGTCGGTGATTAGCGGCAATGTTTGTTGCTCCGTAATCAGGGCATCACTGATTAAAGCATAAGGATCGTAGTGACAATTCATCAGTAACTTCCATGCAGCGGCACTGATTTTATTTTTGACCTCGTCACCCTCACGCTGCACCATGACACTCATGAAAACTTCACCCTTACGTATAAAAATGCGATTTTCTTTTTCCAGCACCTCTGTATCGGCTGGATATTGACGACAGAATATTTCCCAGGCAGCGGTGCGCAGCCGACTCTGCTGCTCGAAATTGGCAGCGTAGGAGAAATGTGGGGTGACAATGAGACGTGATTCAAACAACACATTATTTTCGTTCAAGCTGATGCTTCGTCGTTGCCAGCAGGTCTCTTGCAGCAGATCAAAGATATCGCGATTTTCAAACTCCAGATCGATGTGTCCGCCGACCTTGCTAAAACCATCGGCAAACATCGCCAGCGAGCTGTTGCTGACGATGAACACCAGTTTTGGTCGGCTCTGCAACAACTGGTCAATCATATAACGATTTTTATTGACGCAGTTATCGGCAATACGTTCACGCGGAATATCCAGATTCGTGCCCCAGCCCGGCGAAGCACAGCCAACCATGTCATGCATGCTTACGTCTTCGCCCATGTCTAACTGACAGTGGTCAAAACCATTGTCATTCAGGTAGTCACTGAAACGTTGCAGTACCGGCTGTAAACGCATGTAATAACCTGTTTTGTTGGCAAACAGTTCAGCTTTGCCAGTGTTATCAGGTTGTATTTGAGCCGCGACAAGATCACCTTTGCTGATTCCAAATACCTGATCTTTGTCATTACTGTAACCATCGTTGAATACCACCAGTCGTTCATCTGGTTTCCAGGCACGCTCAACATGTACCGGCTCATCATGCCCTTGATAGTAAAACGCAAAGTGCATCCAGCGATGTGAATTACAGCGCTCGATTTTTACCGTGCCAGCATCTTCAGCAAAGATTTCAGTGCCGGCAATGATGCATGCTTTCAATGTGTCCAATAAGAAGCTTTCCTGGTAGACGGTGGCGTGGCGATAGTAATAAGCATAGGTCTGCTCACGCGAAAACCTGGGGTAAACCCAGCTGGCACTTTTTTCACCAGCAAAAAAGGCCGTCATATTGGGATTGATACCGATAGTCATAATCGGTGCTTTGCGACAACCACGTAGTATTGCTGGCTCCACTGCATGCGCCCCGACCTGTTCCACTTCACACCACAGTACTGGTTTATCATTATCGCTGGGTGGTGGGCCATTTTTAATGGCTTTGGGAAACGTTTCCTGCTTCCAGTCATAGGCTGGAAAAGGTCCATAGGGTTTTATAGCACCCCAGAACCATTGGCAGTCTGTACAGTTTTTTACCCGCTCAACCAGGGCAACTTCAACGGGTAGTTCAGTAGATTTATTTTCCGGTTTGTTCATGCTTTATTAATCCTGTGATTAGTATTAATCGTTGCATAAGTTTTCGCTGTATATTTTTGTGACTGTCGGTAGCATGGACGCTAACGTCAAGCCTATAGGGATATATTCACGGCGCGTCACAAAAGTATGTGGCGAAAACTTATGCAACGATTAATATTGCCTTACTGCAAACCCCCTGAAACGCACGGTATTGCCAGGTGCAGGATCGATCTTGTGCCAGTGTTTGGCGGCAAGACGTATATACACATCCTGCGGCATACTCTGTACCAGCATGCTACCTGAACACACCCACTCACTATTGTGTTTGTCACGGTAGTAGGTATTGAACACTGCCCCATTACGCACCAGTCGTAAGTGACCATCAAGGTTTTCCGTGCTGCCATCACCAACATCACGGCCATACTTGTTATACATATTGCTGGAGGCTGCAATCCAGCCTGCATCCTTGCTCGATGCGTTGCTATCGCCAAATTTTGTCAGGTTGTAACTGTTGTTCCAGCCGCAACGAAAGCCGTCATTCTGATCGCGTTCGCTACTGGCATAAGGTGGTGCGCCGTGCACATCGAAAGTTAAATTGACATTGCGCGTATTCAAATCCGTGTTGCTTAAATGGAGGTATCCGGGATCAATAGCAATGGCTGCCATTTCAAATGTTGTTGCCTGATGTGGACGCTCGACGCTGAAACTAACCGTGGCATCGAAGTCACCATGTATCGGTAACAAGGCGATTGCTGCACCGCCAGAATAGGCAGTACCTTCAGCAATGTTGATAATCAGCTCATCATCAACGGTAATTTTTGTCTCGCTGTTGATATGCGAATAACCTGCGCTCCAGCGTGTTGCGTCGAGTTGCTGCCCGGCAAAATTTTCAGCCAGCACTATTGAGCGCGGGGCGATGGCATTGACGCTGGGCAACACGCCCTGCGTGACCAGCCCATCTATTATGCATGATAAAGCATCGATCTGATTTAGCGCAGCGGGTGTCGGCGCCCAGGTCATATTGGAAAGCACGAAACGCCAGCCGATGTTTTTATCATTGGTCGCAGCAATCAGTTCTGCCCGTTCCGGTTCCGGCATATCATTCAGCTGCTGCAATGATACCTGCAGGTTCGAACAATGCAGCATACTCATTTGCTCGATTACATCAAGCGTTAACAAGCTCGAACTGACATCCAGCACCAGTGTGGCATGCTGTGACCGCGCGCGTACCTGTTCGAGTTGAGCCAACAAACCTGTGATAATTACTCGCGTTTGCAAACCATATCGATCAAGTATTTGTAACAAAGTATCGATCAGAGTAGTCATTTCTGTATAACTGTCGCCAGGCAATACAGCGGTGATCAGTGTACGGCGAGCGAACATCTGTAACACCGTTTCAAACGTCGGGTGCATCAGGGATTTTCGATTTTTTAACGGGCGCTCCTGCTGCAGTCCCTGCCAGGGTGTGTCGCCACCACGTACCCCAGTGACCTGCCCTTTGTCATCCAGTTGTGTCGAACGAAATATTTTGCCAGCATCGTAAGTCTGTAATTCACTCAGCGTCAGCTCTGCAACATCAACATCGGTGCCACAACTGCTCAGCAAGTTGCCAGCAGGGGTACAGACAAGCACGCCATCTTTCGTCAGAAACAGGTTCAGCACCAGACCACTGGCGCCAGCACCGAGGGCGGACCAGAAAGATTCCATGGTGCTCGCTGGCGTTGACCAGCCATCACCAT
This sequence comes from uncultured Thiotrichaceae bacterium, assembly GCA_964485705.1. GTDB lineage: Bacteria > Pseudomonadota > Gammaproteobacteria > SZUA-229 > SZUA-229. Next base: position 3,238 of record CAZALW010000083.1, on the reverse strand, counting down.
TTTGTGCGTAAATCCGGTGAACTACCGGGTAACTAACTTCCCTCATGATCACCTCATTATCGTTATTATGTCAGCGTTATAGGATGGATCTCTTTGGATGGGGCTCTCTGAATAAATCGCTGAGGATGCTGCACTCCCAGTTAATGCTTACATTGCATATCCATAAACCACTGGATGACGGTTTTAACCCGCGTGGGTAACACCGGGTGTTTTCGCGATACGATATGGATAGTATTAAATAATTCACTGTTGCCATCTTTTTGGTAAACGAACAATTTACCCTCATCAATATTGTTTTGCACACAGTGGCGCGGAAAAACCGAGATACCCAGCGCACCAACAACCATATGTATCGCCCCTTCAATACTGTTCATGGCACCGGCGTGATGCAGTGAGCGGTCACTGATATTGGTGCATTCGGGCAGGTAATGTTGCATCCAGTAATTAAAATACACGCCCATGCCGGGGTAATCGATATACTGTCGCTGCAACAGATTATCCGCATCCAGCGTAGCGACTTCATTCTGATCGGCACCAACCAGAATGTATTCTTCATCGCAAAAGCTGACGTAATTGAGCAAGGGATGTTCGACCTTTTCAGTGACAAAACCAAAGTCGATTTTACCGTCGATGACCAAAGGCAAAATATCTTCATTCGGCAGCAACTCCACTTTTAATTCCAGTGCAGGATGTTCGCGTCTTCGTTCAAGTAACATCGGGAAATGCGGTGACAACAGACAGCTAGGGGGCATCGCGTAACTCACCAAGCCCTCAATAACATTCCTTTCTTTATGCATGGTGTCCATCAGTTTGGCGATGGAATCATTGTAGGTACGAATATAATTCAGCAAGGTTTTGCCTTCGTCGGTGGGCACGGTGGCCTTGCTACTGCGCATAAACAGCGAAACACCAAGCTGCTCTTCCAGCTTTGAGATGTGCTGACTGATACCGCTCTGGGTCATGGCAGCATGGTTAGCGGCCAGGGAAAAATTTTCGTACTCGCATGCTGCCACAAATGCCTTAAAATAACGTGGATCAAGACGCAGGAAATCAAGATTCGCCAAATTCATAAAAAAACTCCGGAGTAACTGAAAAACACGTCATTTGATTATCGCTACATGTCTTTTCTATTTCAAGTTTAATTTTTCAGCACTGTCTATGCATCACTTATTGAGTGTTATAAAGCGTTGCATAAGTATTCGCAGTGTGTGCTTTTGAAACACGCCGTAAATATGTCCCCATGTTTGCCAAAGCGGGGCTTGACGGTAGCATCCATGCTACCGACAGTTTAAAAAACACACACTGCGAATACTTATGCAACGATTAATAATAATATCGCAGATGCCTGATTTATACTAAAACAGCGTTGCTCGCATATACCGCCTGTTCAATAGGTAGATGACTATTCATGCTATGCAGATGCTCAATAGTAATGTTTATCGCGTCAGCGTTGTTCAACCAGTTATCCATCATATCCCCACGCTGTTTGACCTGGATATAATAGGCTTCGGCAGTGTCTGCGGGCAACGGCTTGACGCACAGCCCAAGAAGAAAACCATTTCTGAGGTCACCGTATTCCACTTCCGTGGATTCGCCAGCTTGCAGCGTGATATTCAGCGTACCGTAGATACTGTTCATGTCGTTATTTGCCTGCACATAAAAAGTGACCATCATGGTCAACCCGGTCAGGTTGTTGATTAAACGTCTATTCTTCACTTTTTCTCTCCTGAGTATTAGTCTCCAGATATTCATTCTTAATATAATGAGCATTGAGCCATTTTCCCAATAATCATTTATGATGGCAGGCATCATGCAAAATGATTGAATCACTTTTTATGCACTATCATGGATTCAGGCTACTGAGAGAAGAGAAAAAATGAACAAGAAAAAAATAACACTTTGCACACCGCATGGCATTCGTGTCTGGCGTGGTTTCCGATCACGCCATTTTTTCAATAACAGAGCAGGGTTTGACAGTAAGATTGGCCGGATATTCGTCCCCCAGACCGCACAACAAATGGAACCACTGGGACTGTGCGCCTACTTCCCGGCACTATTGCCCAACTCCATTCACCCTGGTAGCAATGGCCGGTTTTTGAAAATTCCCGATGAAATCGCGCTGGTGGTGTATCCCTCCAGGGAAATCTATGATAACGCTGTTAAGCACAGCGTAGCAGGTCGCGCCTACGGTTTGTTACACAGCTCAGTATTTAACTTCAATGACCCGAAAATACCACCCAGCCAGAGCGGTTACCCCGAAGCATGGTCAGGTGAATTGAATTGGGACACACCCTGCTACCTGGTGTCCAACGCAATCGACTGGCGCTCAGGGGTAACACGATTACTCGTTGCTCAACCAGAACGCAACAACATAGCAGAGAACTTCCTTGAACAACTAAACAACATTATCCACGACTGGCTGCTAACAGCTAAAAAAAATGTTAATGGTTCGATTATCTGCGCCAGTTCAGAATACCTGCTGTACTGGGAACACAGAGAAGTCGATACAGAACAGGGCAGCTTGTTACCATTACTGCTGAAAATACTCGACACACCCTATATCAACAGCACTGCCAGACCTGTTGTTGTACCTCCGGCATTTCAACAACCCGACGAAGGTGTTGACATATCGGCTGGCGATTTTCTGGATGTGCGAGTGGATACTTGCAAATAAACGGTTAAAAATTTTTCTTAGTTAACTACTGGTAATTAATCGTTAGCCGCATCTGAAAAACTTCCGTTTATTGCTGAACTGGGTATAATCTGCCTTAACCACCACAATAGTTCTGTATTTTATTTAACATCACCCACGGAGGTAATACTATGATTTTTGAGTCATTCAGCCAAAGCCTCTCCTTTTTTTTATGGTCAACCTTCGTTATCGCTGTCATTCTCGGCGTTATCGTCAATAAAACCAATTTCTGCACCATGGGCGCGGTTTCCGACATGGTCAATATAGGCGATTATGGCCGCTTCAGAGCCTGGATACTGGCTATCGCAGTAGCAATTCTTGGCGTTAGCCTTTTTGAGTATATGGGTCTGGTTAATGTAACAGAAACTTTCCCGGGTTATCGTGGCTCACGACTTATCTTTGTAGAAAACATTCTAGGTGGTATTTTATTTGGTATAGGCATGACCTTTGCCAGCGGCTGCGGCAATAAAACATTAATACGCATTGGCGGTGGCAACATTAAATCCATTTTTGTTTTTATCATTATCGCGCTAATCGCTTATTACA
>CAZALW010000082.1:0-11019 GCA_964485705.1 uncultured Thiotrichaceae bacterium | reverse complement strand
ATTTAATCATCGACATGGATCAATTTTATAAACAATATCGTGCGGTTAAACCGTATTTGATAGTTAATGACCCGATGCCTGAAGTGGAACTGTTGCAGACACCGGAGCAGCGCGAACAACTGGATGGCTTATACGAGTGCGTTTTATGTGCCTGTTGCTCAACTGCCTGCCCATCATTCTGGTGGAACCCCGATAAATTTCTGGGGCCTGCTGCGCTGTTGCAGGCATCACGTTTTATTGAGGACAGTCGAGACCAGGACTTTGAAAAACGTCTGGCAGAACTTGAAGGCCCGTTTAAATTATTTCGCTGCCATACTATTATGAATTGTGTACAGGTTTGTCCAAAAGGTTTAAATCCAACAAAAGCGATAGGGCGCATTAAAAGTAAAATGGTTGCACGCTCTTTATAATGCACTGAAATCGTTCCTGACGATTTTCAGCACGACCTACATGGACATAGGAAGTGCGGAAAATGCAGGAGCATAATCAGCCGCTCCATCCATGGAGGTAAATAATGAATAATGAAGCGAGTGATAAAGTAAACTACCGTTGGCAATGTCGCCGTGGTATGTTGGAGCTTGATTTGTTGCTAAATAATTTTGTTGATAAAAAATTGAATAAATTATCAACGCAACAAAAACAAACTTTTGAATTATTACTTTCCTATCCAGACCAAACCCTGCTTGATTTATTACTTGGCAATGCCGTTTCCGGTGATTCTGTTATCGCCATGTTAGTTCAACAAATTCAAACCACTTCGTTTGATTGACCTGTTTAAATCAGCAGTGGCATTCTCTGACTTCAAACCTGCCTGGTGGTTACGCTCACCGCATTTGCAAACTTTATGGCCTGTGTTTTTCAAAAAACGACATATTCTTGATTTGAATAATGAACAACTAGAGCTTGATGATGGTGATTTTATCGATCTGTGCTGGAGTAAAAGCCGCTCGGAAAAAATTGTTCTGGTATTGCATGGTTTGGAAGGTTCGCTTAACTCACACTATGCTAACGGCATTATTTACCAACTTGAGCAATCGGGTTATAAGCCGGTTTTTATGCACTTTCGAGGTTGCAGTGGTCGTATCAACCGGCTGGCAAGAGCCTATCATTCGGGTGAAACAGGAGATTTAGCTTATGTTGTCGAACATATACGTGAGAAAACAGGAGACTATCCCTATGCAGCAATAGGCTACTCTTTAGGCGGCAATGTTCTACTAAAATGGCTGGGTGAAACAAGTCATAATAATCCGTTACAGAAAGCGATTGCGGTGTCGGTTCCTTTTAAGTTGCATGATGCCGCTAAACGCTTGCAGACAGGTTTATCGAAAATATACCGTGAACATTTACTGACATCGTTAAGAAAAACCTATCATGAAAAATTTAAAATCATCACCTCACCGTTAAATGTTGATGTTAATCAGCTCAAAAGTTTCTGGGATTACGATGATAAAATTACTGCACCATTGCACGGTTTTGCTGGCGCACAGGATTATTATGATAAGTGCAGCAGCCGACAATTTCTAAAAACGATTGAAGTGCCAACCCGAATTATCCATTCTGTTGATGATCCATTCATGTTTAATGACACGGCTCCAGACAGGGCAGAACTAAGTCAGCAGATTGATTTTTTATTAACCACACGTGGTGGTCACGTTGGTTTTATATCGGGTACCACACCGGTTTCACTCTATTCCTGGAGTGAGCAAAAGATAATTGAATTTTTGAAGAAAAATCACACTAACCCCAGTGCCAGTAAGTTAAGTATAAAGCAATCTGGAAGTGGGACTTTAGTCCCGCCAATGACGGGGCTAAAGCCCCGTTTCCGGTAGTATTAAACGCTATAAACAACTTAACTTACTGGTATTGACACTAACCCTGGTCGCCTAATCTGAGCAGAATACGATCTTTTGCTGGTGTGTTTTTTGTATCACAGGGGCCACGATATCTTTCTGGCACGTCATCGGGACACTTACCGCATTGTGTATTCCCGGGCACGGCAAAATCTATTTTTCGAGGATAAGGCAAGTCCAGATTGTTCATAATATCAATGAATTCCTGCTCGGTTTTGTTATTTCCCAGACGAGGATTACGTTGTTTTTCCTGTGCAATGGTGGTGATTTGACGACCTTCGTAATCATGCCCAGGGTAAACCAGTGTTTCATCAGGCAATGAAAAGAACTTGTCGTGTATGCTTTTATATAACGCTGCCGCATCACCAGACTGGAAGTCTGTTCTGCCGCAGGCTTCAATTAATAATGCATCACCAGAAAATAGCATGGTGTGCGCACCATCTTCAATCAAGTAAGCATGATGCGTACTGGTATGCCCAGGTGTGAACAGCGGGTGCAATTTCAGTGACCCAATTTGAAAAACCTTTCCTTCTTCTACACCGAGATCAGCACAAGGTAAATTATCCATGCTGGGCACCACTATTTTGGTCGATGCCATTGCTTTCATCTTTCTTGCTCCGGTCAGGTGATCAGCATGTACATGCGTTTCTAGCGTATAAACAGGTTTCAACTGGAGGCTCTTAAGCACATCTAAATCACGTTCTACGGTATCGATAACTGGATCGATCAATAGACTTTCACCGGTTTCTTCACAGCCCAGTAAATAGGTAAAGGTACAGGAGTCGGGTTCAAATAGTTGTTTAAAAATCATTTTTATTTCTCGTTTTAACTGACTTTACTATGTCTCGTTGAATATTAATCAAATCTTTTATTTTTTTGGCATTATGTTCGTCAGGCTTCCGAATATCAAGCACCTTATAACCTTTCCTGATAGCCACAAAAGTCAGCCAAGGCTACAATATATAACTCGCAGGGTTAATAGTGGATGCTCTGACGCTTTTTCACTCCACATACTACAAAACATTAACCACGAAAAACACGAAATACACAAAAACCCAGGAAAACAATCTTTTTTTCGTGTATTTCGTGTTTTTCGTGGTTAAAAAAGTTAATAGCTGGGTTTTATGGCTAATCAGGTAAATTTTTAATATTAGCTTTTCATCTATGCCAATATCAATTTTTCGTCATTAATGTAGCCCAAAAGTCTTTTTATTTCTCATGTTTTTTATATCATCAGGTACTGTTATAAATACTACATTGCTGACCAGTGGATACCCACTGGTCAGCGAATGGCATTTAGATTGATTTTTTACAGAAATACCAGTCGGTACATTCATAGCCTTCATTCATGCGAGCTTCGGCTGCTTCTACTGTTGCAGGTGGCGGCACGATAACTTTGTCGCCCGGTTGCCAGCCTTCTGGTGTGGCTATGCCGTTACTGTCGGAAGTTTGCAGAGCAGTTACTAAACGCAGTATCTCGTCAATTGAGCGACCGTTAGTCATTGGGTAATACACCATTGCACGGAGTATGCCTTTATCATCGATAATAAAGGTGGCACGAACCGCTGAGGTATCACTTGCACCCGGTTGAATCATGCCATAGTCATTAGCCACTTTCATGCTTAGATCAGCAATAATCGGGAACTTAACATCAACGTTAAATTTTTCCTTAATATTACGAACCCATGCAAGATGTGAGTAATGGCTATCTATCGATAAACCAAGTAACTCAGTATTGAGCTTGCTGAATTCGTCCTGTCTTTTAGCAAATGCGATGAATTCTGTGGTACAGACGGGTGTAAAATCAGCAGGGTGTGAAAATAGAATTAGCCATTTACCCTTATAATCAGCAAGTTTGCGATTGCCGTGTGTGGTTACTGCGTCAAAATCAGGTGCGGCCTGGTTCATACGTGGACCGGTTACTACAGCCATTTCGTTGTTTTGTGTGTTATTCATCAATTGTATCCTCTTGTGTTGTTCGATCAGTGTTAATCGATGGAGGTATATTAGCGAAGCCTTATTGATAAATATATTTGATTAAATCTATCGTGATGATAGGTTTTTACGATCGTTGTTTGTGATTATTTTAACCCTAATCCCCATATAGAAACGCGAATGATAGTGCAAGTGTTTGGAAAATATAGCGTTTTTAAATATGTAGTCGCATCCATAGGTTCGGCGAAATATTTTAAAATGATATATTTTTCAAAGAGTTGTGCTAGCATCGTGTTTCTATGAGGGGATTAGGGTTTAACAACTCAAATGACAATCATGCATTTCAGTGATCTTCTCCAGGAATTTTATTTTCAGGTGGTCACAAGGTGTGTTTTAAAAAATTTCTTGCGATGAAAAAGCGCATAAAGGCTGGGCACTAGTATCAGGCTGACCAGTAGTGAGAAACTAAGACCCCAGACCACCACAAACGCCAGCGGTTGTAGCATTTCAGAACCTTCACCTAAACCAATGGCGAGTGGCATCATGCCAAATACGGTGGTTAGTGTGGTCATTAAAATAGGGCGTAAGCGTAAGGCAGCCGCGTTTTTAATGGCTGTGTTGAGTAAGCTGGATTTTTTGTGTTCTCTATTTTTTAGTTGTTCTGGTTTTGCTTGTTCCAGCTTTAATCGTTCCAGCTCTATTTGCTCGACCAGCACAATGGCATTGTTAACCACAATGCCGGTGAGCATGATCAAACCCAGCCAGACGGTCATTGAGATACTCATATCCGCATTGAGAAATAAACCTAAAGCCACACCAGTGGCAGCAAAGGGTATGCTTAACATGATGATTAAAGGATTAATCAGGGATTCATATTGCACTGCCATCACCACAAAAACCAGAAATATGGCGAGAAATAAAACAATGAGTCCGGTTTTCTGACCTTCTTCCAGGGTTTTATTGGTGTCGTTATCATACAGAACATAACCGTTGGGTAGGTCAAGCTCACTGAGTTTTGCCATGACTGCGGCCAGTACTTCACGTTGACTGGCATCAGCATCATAAGAGGCAGAAATTTCAACAATGCGCTGTTGTTGACTTCTGATTATGCTACTGGCCGTTGGTGCCCGGCTAATGTGGGCAACATCACCGAGGCGGATGGCATTGTTGTTTTTATAATCAACCATCAAGTTCTGCAATACGTTCGGGTTGTAACTGTCGCGTCTGGGCAGGCGCATTCGAATATCAAAATCTTTATCGCCTTCAATGTAATTGCTGATGATTTCACCATCAAGTGCGATTTTTAATGCCTGACCGATAATAGATGCATCAACCCCAAACTTTGCGGCACGTTTCCGGTCAATGCGTATGTTGAGTTCTTCTTTGACTTCTTCATAGGAGTGGGTGAGGTTGCGCAAGCCGGTTACCGGTTCAAGTAAGTTAACTGCCTCAGTGGCTAGCTCCCGTAAGGTATCAAGATTATCGCCACGAATATGAATGCTGACATCATCGCTGCCTCGTTTCAGATGTAGTCCACGGACACCGGCTACACGTAGCCTGATTTTAAAGCCGGTGAGCTTTAATGCATCGATTTCTTTTTTGATCTGACTAACCCATAAGTCACTGCTCATTAAACGCTGATCGGAAGGCACTAATTGAACCTTGAGCGAACTGTAATTGCTGTTCTCATATTCAGAGCGACCAAAAACAAAACCGCCTGCTGTGGTGAACAGGGTCAGTACTTCTTTCTGCTGTAGTAATAAATCCTCAATTTGATCGACGGAGCTGTCCATTTCATCGAGTTGCATGCCGGGGTCGCCGGTAATCGACATTAAAATTTTGCCTTCATCAACGCGCGGTAAATCAATGCGTTTGGTGTTGTTAATCTGATACAGTGCAAGTACAAATAAAAGGCAAAAAATCGTAAATGTTTTGAAGGGGTTATTTAGAAAATGATCAGCATTGTTGTTATATTTTACTTTAATATATCCTACTAATTTATTGATTAAATTAGTTTTTTTTCTTTGGTATTTGACTTTGGCGCCGAGTGCCGGCACCAGAGTAATCGCCACTACCAGAGATGCCAGCATGGCAGAGGTGATGGTGATAATCAGCTCTTGAAATAACATGCCGGCCATACCACCGATGAACAAAAACGGAAATAAAGCGCCCAGATTGGTACTGGTTGAAGCAACAATCGGGCTGTTGACTTCAATGGCGGCCATAATGGCGGAACTCCTCGCATCCGTATTTGAGGTATTACCGGCTGCCTGATGGCGAGTGATGTTCTCCAGCATGACAATGGTGCTGTCAATTAACAGCCCCATGCCCAGTGCCAGTCCACCCAGTGTCATGATGTTTAGCGTCAGTCCAAGTGATTGCAGGATGATAAACGTGACCAGTACACCAATAGGAATAGCGGTGCCAATTATCAGTGTGCGTAACAGGCTACCCAGGAAAAGATAGATAACAATCATTGCCAGCAGTGCGCCAGCACCTGCTGCTAATGTGGCATTGTTAATCGCGTGCCTGACAAAAATCGATTGGTCGGCAACAATGGCAAGCGTAATACCTTCGGGGATGGCGTTTTGTGCCTGCAAGTTTTTTATTCGATGTTTAACTTCATTGACCACAGCAACAGTATTGGCGTGCGGGTGTTTTTGAATTGAAATTTTAATGCCAGGGATTTTATTTAAACGAATACGCAGACGCTCATCTTTATGTTTATCAATAACCTGGGCTACATCGTGTACGCGGACACTGGCATCCACAGTGCTGATGTTGTCGGAGTTATTACCGCTAATGGCATCTGCTGTTTTTGTTATCTGTAGTGGCAACTGTTTTATTTCTTCGAGAGACTGAAAGCGCCCCTCTGCACGAGTGGTGATTTCCTGGCGGGTGGCAATCATTCTGCCGCCGGGGGAATCGACATTCTGCTGTTGTATTTGTTGGGCAAAGTCCTGCAGCGAAAGCCCGATATTGGCCAGTTTTTCCTGATCCGGAATGATTTGAATTTCGCGCTGTAGACCACCACCAACTTCTGCAGAAGCGACGCCCGGTAAATTCAAAAACCACTTAGCAAAGGTGTAGTCAGCCCAACTACGTAGCTCAACGGAAGTGAGAGTGTTAGAGCTGATAACGAGCTCCATTACCGGTATTTGTGTCGGATCGCGTTTGTAAATTACCGGCGCTTCGTCATTTTCCGGTAAAAACCGCTTAGCGCGATCAAGTCGGATACTGGCATCGCGCAAGGCGTTATTGATATCCGTACCATAAGGAAAACTTAAATCAACCGCGCTGCGGCCTTCGCTGGTCTGTGAGTTGATGGCGATGGCATCTTCGGTAATCGCGAGTTGCTCTTCCAACTGGCGGGTAACACGGTCTTCCATAATGCTGGCAGGTACGCCCGGATCAATAATGCGAACCAGCACATCGGGCGCAATGATGTGGGGCAATAGATTTATGCCAAGCTGTTTAAAAGAAAACAGGCCAAAGATAATCACCGTCAGGGTCAGCATGACAACGCCAACAGGGTGATGAATAGACCAGGCGGCAAGGCCACCAGTGCGAAAGCGTTGTTTCATCTTTTTTAATTACTAATTACGAATTACTAATTACGAATTACTAATTATCGGTTGGTGTTGTGTGTTTTGGTTGTTCATTATCAGTTCTCAGTTGTTGGTTTTAGCTCCATTCTTTGATTCGTAAGCGCCACATCCTTGTGCCACTATTCGTAATTCATAATTAGTAATTCGTAATTAATAACCGGCAACTTCAACTTTTTTGCCAGTGCGTAAACCTAAAAACCCCCGGCTAACAATCTGATCGCCCGGCTTAAGTCCGGATAATATTTCTGCTTCAGAAACAAATTGTTGTCCTTGCTCAAAATAAACTTTTTCAGCAACCGTGTCGCCATTTTTGTCTTCAATCACCCGAAATACATAAGCTCCATCGGGCTCATAGTGTATGGTGTGCACTGGAATAACCAGTCTGTTTGTTGCGTTAAGCTCAATGTCAGCGCGGCTAAATTGGCCAACAGTGGCACCCTTTGGTACTGGACTGAGCAGGATTTCAATTATGCCTTTATGTGTGCTGGCGTTAATGGTTGGGTGAATGCGTGACACCTTTGCAGCAAAGCCGGTATTACCCAATGCATCAATACGCAGCGTTACCCGTTGACCTTTTTTAACCAGTGGTAACCAGCGCTCAGCGAGGCTGGCTTTAAGACGCAAAACGCCGGGGTCTATAATAGTGTGAATGTGCGATTGTGGCGCAAGCATATCGCCGGGTTCATACAGTCGTCTGGTGATAAGCCCGTCAATGGGTGCTTTGATACTGGTACGTTGCAGGCGAATGAGCTGGCGATCCTCTTCAGCAATCGCTAAATCGAGTGCAGTGGCGGCCTGGGCAAGTTCCTCTTCAGTCGTCAGGTTTTTTTGTAATAATTTTTTCAGCCGTGAAAGATCCAGCTTTGCCTGTTGTTTTGTGGCGACGGCTTTGGCGACATCGGTCTTTAATAGCGCATTATCCAGTTGTACCAGTAGCGTGCCTTTTTTTACGGTATCACCTTCATGGTAAGGTAATTTGGTGATGCGTGCACTTTCTTCATTATATAAGCGTATTTTTTTGACCGCGATCAGCGTGCCTGAAACCGTTTGAGTCAAAGAAACCGCTTTGTTTTCGGCAGTGATGACTTCAACACGGTGTAAAGTTTGCGGTGTTTTATGGTTAGCGGCTCGATGGGAACCGGTCTGGGCTTCGCCTGCATTATCACATGATGATAACATTAAGCTAAAAATCAGAGAGAAAAAAACAGCCAGTGAATTTGTATAATAAGTGCATAACCAAGAAACAGGGCGTTGCTGAAACGATATAATCATGTTTCGAACTTTACCCCAATTAGTTGTAAAACAATACCTGATTAGCGATGAAAATCAGCTTAACCTGAGCGTACTGTAACTACATAGGAGTCTGTAGTCTGTTAGGGTATGCACCCCTAACCCCCTACAGACTAAATCCCTGTAGTGACATCATGCTGAACTTTGTGGCTGACCAGGAAATAACATAATGATGATAGACAGACCCACTGCCGAGCCACACAGCAATCGTAAAGATTTTAACAATATAAAACGCCTGTTACCTTATGTATGGGATTTTAAAAGTCGTGTGATTTTAGCCTTATTCTGCTTAATCCTATCCAAAATCGCTATTGTCGGCATGCCACTGCTATTAAAGGAGATTGTTGATGCGCTTGACAGCAATCAGTTATTGGCGATAGACAGTGCAGAAAAGGCCATGTTGACTTTGCCGCTGCTGTTTTTACTGGCGTATGGTGTGTTGCGTTTAATGGCAAGCCTGTTTAATGAGCTACGTGATGTGATTTTCGCCCGGGTACGCTACCATGCTATGCGCAGTCTTTCTTTACGGGTACTTAATCATTTATATTCGCTGTCATTGTCTTACCATCTGGATCGAAAAACCGGTGGCATAACACGTGATCTTGAACGCGGCACCAATAGCCTGAGTTCAATATTAAATTATCTGGTTTTTAATATATTCCCTACTGCTGCCGAGTTTATTTTTGTCGCCATTATCTTACTGGGGAAATACTCACCACATTTCGCATTGATTACTTTTTCGACTGTTGCAATCTATATTACTTTTACTTTTCTGGTATCCAACTGGCGTATGCACTATCGCCACGAAATGAATCAACATGAATCACAGGCTAACACGTATGCCGTTGATGGCATGCTGAATTATGAAACGATCAAATACTTCACCAATGAAAGCTATGAGTTGAATCAATACGATAATACCCTGAGCAAATGGGAGGGGGCTGCAGTAAAAAGTCAGTCTTCAATGTCTCTGCTTAACTTCGGTCAGGGCATTATTATTACTATCGGGGTAACACTGATGATGATTTTCGCCGCTCAGGGCGTGGTTGATGGCAGCATGACCATAGGCGATCTGGTGCTGGTTAACGTGATGATGCTGCAATTATTTATTCCATTAGGTGTGCTTGGCATCATTTATCGTTCATTAAAATATTCCCTTGCCGATATGGATATGATGCTTAAATTGCTCGATACCAAACAGGAAGTGAACGACATCGAACAGGCGAAAGCGTTAACGGTAGGTGAAGCGGCTATTCGTTTTGACAATGTTAGTTTTGACTACAACAAGGATAGAACGATACTGGATAAAGTCAGTTTTGACATACCATCTGGGCACAAGGTAGCAGTAGTGGGTCCATCCGGTGCTGGCAAATCAACACTGGCACGTTTGTTATTTCGTTTTTATGATGTGGATTCAGGAAGTATTACCATTGACGGGCAGAACATTAACCACGTTACGCAAACCAGCCTGCGCGATAATGTGGGCATTGTACCGCAGGATACCGTGCTGTTTAACTATACCATTGACCACAATATCCGTTATGCAAACCTCGATGCCAGCGATGACGAAATAAAACAGGCAGCAAAACATGCCAATATTCACGATTTTATCGACAGTCTGCCAGAAGGCTATCAAACTGTTGTTGGTGAACGGGGTTTAAAACTTTCAGGCGGAGAAAAACAGCGCATCGCCATCGCCCGTGTCATTCTTAAAAATCCTCGTATACTGGTTTTTGATGAAGCCACATCATCACTGGATTCTCATTCGGAACAATTGATTTTAGAATCACTAAAAGAAGTGGCAGAAAAGCACACCACACTGGTTATCGCCCACCGTCTTTCAACCATTATTGATGCTGATAACATAATCGTACTGGATAAAGGCAAAGTGGTAGAGCAGGGTACGCATCAACAATTACTGGAAATAGAAGGCCTGTATGCACACTTATGGCAGTTACAACAGGAAGAAGAAGCGGCAGCAGCAGAAGCAGAAGCAGAAGGGGCAACGATATAATCATGCGTGAGGTTATTTTAAAAAAACAGCCGGTTGAACTTCATAAAATCCTGAAATTTGAAGGGCTGGTACATAGCGGCGGCGTGGCGAAGTTAGCCATTGAATCCGGTGATGTGGTGGTTAATGGTGAAGTTGAAACGCGTAAACGTAAAAAAATGTTTGCGGGTGATGTGATTGAATTTAATGGTGAGATTATTCGGCTTGTGGTTTAAATTGTTTAAGTCAGCACTTTCTCCTGTAGACAGTGTTGGTTTGGAATGTCTGATATCGACACTTAGCGGACGTTGGGAAAGCTAAAAGACATTAGTCCGCGAAAAACGCA
>CAZALW010000081.1:0-11020 GCA_964485705.1 uncultured Thiotrichaceae bacterium | reverse complement strand
AGGGGGATTGAGGGGGTTTAGTTTTTAACGTCTGCTATGTGTCGAAATCAGCCATTCCATATCTGACAGACAGTGCCAGATTAAATGCAGGTTGATACAAATAATCAGATATCGGGGGTGGTGATTACTCTGCCATAGCGACTTCGGGTATGGCGATACCTATTTCCATATCCGCCAGAACAAGGAAAAATTCTTCCCAGTTAGTGGCGTTAAAGGTAGTAATCATCAGTTCTCTGCATGAAAGTTTGTATTCCAGTAGCTGCCTCTGCAGCCTGAAAATTTCATTTTGTTGTTGAATTAATCTTGACGATGAAATATCGGGTGAAAGAGCGGCTTCTTTTATTTCAATGCGTTTGTTAATGATTTCATTCATTAGTGCAATTACGTTTTCTCTATTTGCATCGCGCCAGCCAAGTATTTTATTGAGTTGTTCATCGCTTAATTCCAGGACATCGCTGTTATTAATGATGGCAGGGAGCAGGTTGGGTAAAAAATTAATCCTGTCCAGTTTATCCACGTGTTGTTCAATATTGTGTTGCTCGTTACCGGGCGATGCTAATGCGGTATTTGCAATTGTGGTTTGGGTGACTAAAGCGAAGCAAGCTAAAGCGTTAAAGAATAAGATGTTTTTCATGTGATGACACTCCTTGTGAAGATCTTATTTATAATTAAAATATAATTATATTCTAATTTACTATATAAGTTATGAATATTTTGTGAAGTTGATTTTATGAAGTATTACGCAAGTATTCGTGTTATTTGTTTTTTAAGCGCCTCATAACCTCGTGTTTCTGTAAAATGTCCGGTTTAGTCATTTTCAAACAATGTAAACACTTATGCTAACTTTCACCCACAACGACATAAAAAATGAAACTGATTCGGGCAGTTATCAGCGTGGGTTGGCGTATTTTAAAAACGGCATGGTGGAACATCTAAAAATTATTCAGGCCAGAAAAAACGCGGTGATTTTATATAGTGAAGTTGAAGGCAGCAGTTATGACCTTTATGAGCAAAATATATCTATTTACCAGGAATATGGCGGGACTGACATTGATGGTGATTGCACCTGTCCAGTAGGTTTTAACTGTAAACATGTGGTCGCCAGTTGCCTGCAATATTTATCGATGAATAATGCTGCTGCGGATAAAATCACTCAACAGGCTAATGAGCAAGTTGATGGCAGTTTGTCCTGGTTAGATAAGTTTGTCGCAATCGGTGAGTCAACAACGTCTTATGCATCTGTGTCCAGTGATGAATTTATCAGTTATGCGCTGGCACCTGTAAATATAGGTATTGGCTTAACGGTAAAACCGCTAAAAAACCGTTATCTTAAAAAGGGTGGTTTGGGTAAAGGCAGGTTAGTGAGTCTTTATAATCTCAGTAGTAGTTATGCGCTGTATGATAGTTTGCAGGATATTGACAGGGAAATAGTAGAAATGCTGGCTGCTCAAAATGAGGATGGGTGGTGTGTAAGTGAATTAAATATTTCTGGCGAAATAGGCGGTCTGGTATTAAACAAAATAATTGAAAGTGGGCGGTGTCACTGGCTAAGCCCACAGAATCCAGTAATAACCGTGGGTGAGCCTCGTGATCTACAGCTTAACTGGATTGACACGGGCAATGGGTCACAACGCCTGGATATAAGCGTACAGCCAGATTGTTTAATCTTAAAGTGTCAGCCAGCTATGTATGTTGATTGCGAGAGCAATGAAATAGGTGAAATAAAAGGTGCGGACTTTAATTTAAAACAGTGGAAAATATTACTGGATATGCCACTTATACCAGCGGCAAGCTGCGCACAATTCAGCCAGAAGTTGTTGTTATCATGCCCGGACACAAAGTTGCCGCCACCACAGAAAATAGACATTATTCAGGTTAAAGAACCGGCTGTACCCAGCCTGTTATTATACGGTGATGTTAATGCAGATACCGGTTATCGCGCGCATTTCATGCGTTTGAGATTTTATTATGGTGATTATGAAATCAGTACATCTGCCAGCACGACAGTTGTAAACTTGCTTGGAGATGATAAGGCAGTGACTGTGCATCGTGATTTGATGGCAGAGCAAGCGGCATTAGAGCAGCTTAAAAATGAAGGCTTTCAAACCATGCCGGGTGAGACTCAGGGTGATGTCGTACTTGCTGCAATATCCAGTATGTCTCATAAGACCAGTGCTGACCGCTGGCATGATCTCTTGCAGCACAAGCTCCCCGAGCTTGAAAGCCAGGGCTGGCTTATAGAAAAAGAAGACAGTTTTCAAATTGAATTTTTGCAGGTGGATGACTGGAATGTGGAAATTGAATCGGACAATGACTGGTTTGACTTGCGTTTTGATCTGGACGTTGCAGGCAAAAAAATTCCTTTGCTACCATTAATTGCAGAAGTATTACATAACTATGAAATTAATAATTTACCGGAAGCTATTTCACTGCCTTTGGGCGACAGCAAATATTTACAAATTCCTGTAGAGCGCATCCGGCCCATTTTTCAAACGCTTTATGAACTCTTTAATACAGAATCTATTGGTAAAGATGGCAAGCTTCGTCTGAGTCGGTTTGATGCCACCCGACTGGCTGAATTGGAAGAAAATAATGAATTAAACTGGACAGGTGGTGAGGCCATGCGTCAACTGGGGCGCAAACTTAAAAACTTTAAAGGTATAAAAAAAGTCAAACCACCGCGAGGTTTAACAGCAAGCTTACGTGACTACCAGCAACAGGGTTTAAACTGGTTGGGGTTTTTACGCGAATATAAATTTAATGGCATCCTTGCCGATGATATGGGGCTGGGTAAAACCGTACAAACTCTGGCCCACCTGTTAAAAGAAAAAGAAGCAAAACGCATGGATAAACCCTGTCTTATTCTTGCCCCAACCAGCCTGATGAGTAACTGGCGACGTGAAGCCGAGTTGTTTACACCGAAGCTTAAAGTGCTCATATTGCAGGGTGCCGAACGAAAGCAGGATTTTGATAAAATCAATCAATACGATTTGATATTAAGTACCTATCCGTTATTGGTGCGCGACCAGGAAACACTGCTTGCCCATGAATTCTATTATTTAATTCTGGACGAGGCGCAGGTGATTAAAAATCCACTGGCAAAAGCTGCGCGTATGGCTCGTGAAATAAACTGCCAACACCGTTTATGCTTAACCGGAACGCCGATGGAAAACCACCTTGGTGAGCTGTGGGCGTTGTTTGATTTTCTTATGCCAGGCTGTTTAGGCGATAAAAAGTCATTTAATTTGCACTACCGTAACCCTATCGAAAAACAGGGCGATGATGAACAGCGCCAACGCCTGGTGCGGCGTATAACGCCTTTTATGTTACGTCGTAGCAAGTCGGAAGTGGTAAAAGAATTGCCGGATAAAACAGAGATTATTCGTGCCACAACATTTGATAAACATCAGGCTGCACTGTATGAAAGCATTCGTTTATCCATGCAGAAAAAAGTTCGCGATGCGATCAAGCAAAAAGGTCTGGCACGTAGTCACATTACTATTTTAGATGCACTGTTAAAACTACGCCAAACTTGCTGCGACCCGAAACTGTTATCGCTGTCACAGGCAAAAAAAGTAAAGTCATCCGCCAAGCTTGAAATGCTGATGGAAATGTTGCCGGAAATGCTGGAAGAGGGGCGGCGCATTTTGCTGTTTTCCCAATTTACAAAAATGCTGGCAATCATCGAACAGGAATTAAAAAATAAAAAAATCAGCTATACAAAACTCACCGGTCAAACCACTAAACGTGATGAAGTCATCGAACGCTTTAAACGTGGTGAAGCGGATGTGTTTTTAATTAGCTTAAAAGCTGGCGGTGTTGGTCTTAATTTGACTGAAGCAGATACGGTTATTCATTATGACCCATGGTGGAATCCGGCTGTAGAAAAACAGGCTACCGATCGTGCGCATCGAATTGGTCAGAATAAAGCGGTATTTGTTTACAAACTCATTGTTGAAAATACACTGGAAGAAAAGATCATGGAAATGCAGATAAGAAAGCAGGCGCTGGCAGATGGTGTTTACAGTAAAGACGGCTCAGCTAAGAATCTAAAATTAACCGCCGATGATTTGCAGGAGTTATTTGCCCCGTTGTCTGGGTAATTCAAATAAATGTTGCTGTGCCATGAAAGGCATAAGCGTTATCCTGCAACAGGTTAAGTGCATCAGGGAGAGATCAATTCATGAGATTTTATTTTCGATTGTTCGGCATTAGTTTGTTTTTATATTGCCTGGGTCTGCCATTATCTTCAGCAGCCAATGAAGATAGGCAAGTACCAGATTTATTGTTAGCGAATATTTATCAGGCTGATGTCAAGGTGCAAAACTACTGGGTTAGTGAAAAATATGATGGAGTAAGAGCTTATTGGAATGGTGTAAATTTTGTATCTCGCCAGGGTAATATTTATACTGCTCCTCCATGGTTTACCGATGTTTTGCCTGATATAGCATTGGATGGTGAACTTTGGTTGGGGCGAGGGAAATTTGACAAGCTTTCTGGCGTGGTCAGACGGTATTCACCGGATGATTCTAGTTGGTCTGATATTAAGTTCATGATTTTTGATTTGCCGGGTCATGCTGGCGTTTTTGATGAAAGATTACAACGGCTTGAAGAAATAGTGGCTGATATACATGTGCCGCATATTAAACTGGTTGAGCAGTTTAAGGTTTCAAACCATGAAGTTTTGATTAAAAAACTGGATGATATTGTTAAGCATGGCGGTGAGGGTTTAATGCTGCATCTAGGGTCATCAGTATATAAAAGTGGTCGTTCTGATGATTTGCTGAAACTTAAAAAACACTTCGATGCCGAAGCGGTGGTAAAAAATCATATTCCAGGAAAAGGAAAGTATGAAGGAATGTTAGGTTCAATGATGGTTGAAACGGCGGACAAAAAGCGATTTAAAATAGGCTCGGGATTTTCTGATAAGGAAAGAAAAAACCCGCCTGCTGTCGGTTCTGTTATCACCTACAAATATTTTGGTTTAACCAGTAAAGGTGTTCCACGATTTGCCAGTTTTGTGCGAGTGCGGAGTATTCATTGAAATAAACCAGTCTCGTGACCCCGAAAGAGCCTGGGAATGATTCAAATATATACCTGATTAGCCACAAAAGTCAGCCAGGTTTTACAGTTTATAGCTCGTCATGTTGTTGGTGGTCTTTATTTCACCCTGCAAACCACAAAACATTAACCACGAAACACACTAAAAGCACGAAATTTAATATAAAAATCTTTTTTTAGTGTTTTTCGTGTGTTTCGTGGTTAAAAAAATGAGTGGCTGGGTATTATGGCTAATCAGGAAAAACGGGAAGTTAAAGACAAAGTTAAAAGAGCTTTGTATAATAGGCGGTGATTAATTCCTTCGTGTTATGAGAGCAGTATTATGAAAAATGATAAAGGCGCAATACAAAAATCAGTTTATTATTTGGGTTTCGTTAGTTTTATAGCGGCTATTGTTTGTTTGGTTTTTCTCTATTTAAAGATAGGTGGTCTGGGCTGGCAAAGCCCTGTTTCTGCAAGCTTGATGGCCTCTTCATTCTTTTTTGCTTCGGTTGGTGTGGTTCTGATAACCATGGGAAGTTGTAATATCCCCAGCTTTAAAGTAACTAGTAGCGATTCATAAAACAGTTTACCTCTCATCTGCCATCGTCGTAGATGTGACCCGACAATACGCTGATGCTTCGTGTTTTCCCTGTTGTGCCAGCTAAAATTTAGCGGCTTCTCCTCAGTTTGGTGTAAAAAAGCAGATGTGTGGTATATAATTAGCGGTTTTTATTCATCCTTTGGTGCGTAAGCAGCACATCCTTGTGTCACTACTCCGTCCTTTGGTTCGTAAAACGGCACATCCTTGTGCCACTACTCTGTGGAAATGTCAGGAAAGCCTATGTCACAACAATCTCAAGCCAGTAAATCTTTAGTGGGTAAAATCGCCGTTGTTATGGGTAGTCAGAGTGACTGGCCGGTTATGCAACATGCTGTGGAGCAATTGGAAGCCTTTGGCATTGAGTATGAGGCCAGGGTGGTTTCAGCGCACCGTACACCTGAGTTGCTATTTGAGTTTGCCGGTTCAGCACGCGCCAATGGTTTTGCCGTTATTATTGCGGGTGCAGGTGGCGCAGCGCATCTACCAGGTATGCTGGCAGCTAAAACTACCTTGCCAGTACTAGGTGTGCCGGTTCCTTCAAAGTATCTTAAAGGCATGGATTCCTTATTATCTATCGTGCAGATGCCTAAAGGTATTCCTGTTGCAACTTATGCTGTGGGTGAAGCGGGTGCCGCGAACGCAGCTTTGTCAGCAATATCTATATTGGCAATTGAAAATAAATTGCTGGCGAAAAAGCTGGATGAATTTAGAGAAAAACAGCAGCAAGCTGTTTTTGCCATGAGTCTTCCACCGGTAGAGAGTTAACGCTGAACGGTTCAGTAGTCCGGATGAATGCAAATGTCTATGTTGAATAAAGAAATTTTACCGGGTGCAACGCTCGGTGTATTAGGCGGCGGGCAGTTAGGCCGTATGTTTTGTGTGGCGGCACGTGCCATGGGTTACCGTGTGGTTGTGCTGGACCCTGATCCGCTGTGTGGTGCAGGGTTTATTGCCGATGTGCATATTCAGGCTGATTATGAAGACCGATCAGCACTTGCAGAAATGGCAACACAGTGCGATGTGATTACTCTGGAATTTGAAAATATCCCTTCTCAAAGCCTGCATTTTTTAGCGCAAAAAACCACCGTTTTTCCAGCTGCAGAGTCGCTGGAAATTGCACAAAATCGTGACCTGGAAAAGCAGTTCGCACAAAAAGCCGGTTTGCAGCCAGTACCTTATTTTGCTCTGTTACAGCAGAATGATCTACAGCAGGCAGCAGAGACTATCGGTTTTCCAGCGGTTTTAAAAAGCAATACACTCGGTTATGACGGCAAAGGTCAGTTTGTGGTAAATGACTTTGCAGAACTCAGCGCGGCCTATAAGGAAATGGGCAGGGTTGATTGTGTGCTGGAGAAAAAAATTAATATCCGTTGTGAAGTTTCCGCCATTGTCGCGAGAAATGCACGTGCAGAATTAGCGAGTTTTCCGATTGCGGAAAATCAGCACAAAAATGGCGTGTTACACATGAGTATTGTGCCGGCACGGGTAGATAAAAAAATCAGCCAGCAGGCTATTGAAGGGGCTTCAATTCTTGCTGATGCGATGTCTTATGTCGGCATATTAGCGGTTGAGTTTTTTGTGAGTGATGATAACGTACTGTATTTTAATGAGATGGCACCACGTCCGCATAACAGCGGCCACTACACAAAAGATGCCTGTGTCACCTCACAGTTTGAGCAGCAGGTGCGTATGATGTGTGGCTTAAAACCCGGTGATCCCCGACTTATGTCGCCGGTGGTGATGGTTAATATGCTGGGTGACTTATGGCCGCCTGACTGGTTAAGCATATTTACACAAAGCAATATTAAGTTGCATCTTTATGGCAAAACCGAAGCGCGTCCCGGTCGAAAAATGGGACATTTTAACGTTTTGGCGGAAGATGTTGAGACTGCGCTTGCTGTGGCTGAGGAGGTTTTTGATAGACTTTCGAGGGCGCGGCTGGGAAAACGTAATGAGTAGTGGTGCATGGATGTACTGTTAACGAACCAAAGGATGGAAAAGTGAAAAATGAAAAATTGATAGCGCGAACATTTAGGTTGTCATCTTGAACGGATGTGAAAGATCTTTTACTACCGCTGTATAAGATCTTTCACATCCGTTCAAGATGACAGCTGCTGTCTAAGCCAGGTGTTTTTCATTTTTCATTTTTCACTTTTCATTACCGGAACGGTCAACGTCGGCGATCCTGATGACGATGTTGATGTTGATTCCTGCTCTGATTGCGATGTCCGCCAGGCTTCCCGGGTCTGGGTCGGCTATGCCTTCTTTCCATCTTGATTGGCGGTTTCGGCTTAGTCAGTAAATCACTGCTTACCGCTTCTTTACCTATTTTCTGGTCGATGTATTCTTCGATATCCATGATGTAATGCGCAAAGTCTTCGCAGGCAAAACTAATGGCAAAACCACTGGCACCGGCGCGAGCGGTGCGGCCAATACGGTGTACGTAGTCTTCACCTGATTGTGGCAGGTCAAAGTTGAATATATGGCTAACCTCAGGGATGTGCAGCCCGCGTGCGGCAACATCGGTGGCAACCAGTGTGTTAAATTCGCCATCCTGAAATTTTTTCAGCAGGCTTTGACGTTTTTTCTGCGGCACATCACCTGATAATAAGGCTGACTTGTAATCATTACCTTCAAGCCAGGCATACACTTTATCGGCCACTCTTTTGGTGTTGATAAAAACAATGCTGCGCGTTGGTTTTAGTTTTTCCATTAAGCCGAGCAGTAGAGGAATTTTTTCTTCATTGGCAGGGTAATAGATAGACTGTACGATTTTATCGGCGGTTTTGGTTTCTGACTGAATGCGTATTTCAGCTGGATCATTCATGTGTACGTAAGCAAGCTCAGCAACGCGATGTGACAATGTAGCTGAAAACAGTAGGCTTAAACGTTTGTCAGGGTCCGGGCAGCGGTGTAATAAATAGCGCATGTCATCTATAAAGCCGAGATCAAACATGCGGTCGGCTTCATCAAGAATAATTACATCGCAGTTTTTTAAGCTAAATACTTTTTGCTTGAAAAAGTCGATAGTGCGGCCTGGTGTGCCGATAAGGATATCAACGCCAGCAGCCAGTATATTGCGTTGTTTGTCATAATCAGTGCCGCCATAAGCCAGTCCAAGCGTAAGGCCCGTGTGTTTACCAAGGACTAATGCGTCTTTGTGTATCTGAATAGCCAACTCACGTGTTGGTGCCAGTATCATGGCGCGAACTTGTGTTTTCTGGCGATTTTCATGGTCTGGTTTGTTTATCAGATGGTTCATGCAGGCAACCATAAAGGCTGCCGTTTTACCGGTTCCAGTTTGTGCCTCACCGGCTACATCTTTACCGGTAAGGGCAATGGGGATGCTTTGTGCCTGAATAGGTGTGCAAAATTCAAAACCGGCATCATCCAGACCCTTTAATAGATTAGCGTCAAGATTGAAGTCGGTGAAGCGTATTTCTGTAAGATGATTATTCGAGGGATGATTCATAACGCCATAGCTTACAGTAATTTGTAATAAAGGTCGCATTAGGGGTGTACAAATTAAAAAAATAGACTATTATGTGTCTCATCATTATCTTGATCTCCGAATACATCCAAAACTTTTCAGTGTAAAATAATTAAATATTGCAGAATACATAGATCGTCACGGATTATTCATAACAAATTCTTTCACCTCGCAAACGCGATAATAATTATGTCCATGGATGGACGGTCCATATTAGTAGTATGGGAAAATGCAGGAGCACTTTTTTAAAAAATTTAAATGAGGCCTCACGTTGAGCAGCGATATTGTTTACGTAACAGATGATACTTTTGAACAAGAAGTATTACAGTCAGAAATTCCTGTATTGGTTGATTATTGGGCAGAGTGGTGCGGACCCTGCAAAATGATCGCGCCTCTGCTTGATGAGATTGTGTCTGACTATGCAGGTAAGTTAAAGATTGCTAAATTAAACATTGATGAGAATTCAGCGACCCCTCCCAAGTTTGGTATCCGCGGTATTCCAACACTGATGATTTTTAAAAACGGTGATGTTGAAGCAACTAAAGTAGGTGCTTTATCTAAATCACAGTTAACTGCTTTTATAGACAGTAGCCTATAGACAGTACCTGTATTTCCGTGGTGTAAATCATGGATTATAGGCTCTAGTTATTTGTTATCTCAGTTCGTGCTGTTTAAAAATTGCGCAAAGCCTGTGTCCACTATCTAATTTCCACGGATTTATGATTTCTAGTCTGATCTCTAAATTAAATAATGTTGTGTGGCATATACCGTCTGTTGACCTCCATAACACACAGCAGACATCAATCATGAATGGCTTTGGACAAAGCATTCATAATAATCCATAAACTCAAATCAAAACCTTTTCCAATTATGAATCTTTCCGACCTAAAACTAAAATCTGTTCCCGAATTGCTTGAAATCGCAACATCAATGAAACTGGATAATGTCTCCCGCCTGAAAAAACAGGACATTATTTTTGCCATTCTCAAAGCACATGCAAAAGGTGGCGATGATATTTTTGGTGGTGGTGTACTGGAAATATTGCAGGATGGGTTTGGTTTTTTGCGTTCAGCACAAGGTTCATACCTGGCAGGCCCGGATGATATTTATGTATCGCCAAGTCAGATCCGACGTTTTAGTATGCGTACTGGCGATACAATTGAAGGCAAAATTCGACCACCGAAAGATAGCGAACGTTATTTCGCCATGCTTAAAGTGGATAAGATTAATTATGATTCACCGGAAAATACACGCAACAAAATTGCCTTTGAAAATTTAACGCCATTGCATCCTAATGAGCGTTTTATAATGGAACGGGGTAATGGCAGTACCGAAGATATTACCGCTCGCATTATTGATCTCATGTCACCGGTTGGTAAAGGTCAACGTGGACTGATTGTATCGCCGCCTAAAGCCGGTAAAACCATGATGTTGAGTCATATTGCACAGTCGATAGCAGCGAATTGTCCAGACTGTTATCTCATCGTATTGCTGATTGATGAACGCCCGGAAGAGGTGACAGAAATGGAGCGCAGTGTGCGTGGTGAGGTGGTATCATCAACCTTTGATGAGCCTGCCAGTCGTCATGTGCAGGTTGCCGAAATGGTCATCGAAAAAGCCAAACGTCTGGCCGAGCATAAAAAAGACGTGGTTATTTTACTTGATTCCATTACCCGATTGGCACGAGCTTATAACACGGTGATTCCATCATCCGGTAAAGTGTTAACCGGTGGTATCGATGCGCATGCCTTGCATCGTCCTAAACGTTTCTTTGGTGCGGCACGTAATATTGAAGAAGGTGGCAGTATCACCATTCTTGCTACCGCACTGGTCGATACCGGTTCAAAAATGGATGAAGTAATATACGAAGAGTTTAAAGGTACGGG
>CAZALW010000080.1:0-11024 GCA_964485705.1 uncultured Thiotrichaceae bacterium | reverse complement strand
GCCTTCAGCAGAAGCCACATGCATTTGCACTGGCTCAGACTCAAAATTTGAGGTCACATAAGAAATGATCGCTTGTTGTACCGGCAAGTCAGAATACATCGTCAGCCTGATCTCTTTAGCATTTATACGATGCGCCCGAATAGACACTTCAACATCACCATTTCTGAGCGTGCAAGCACCACTTTTATAACGGCAGTTGGATTTTGCTGCAAGCTTATAAGTGCCACCCTGCTGCGCTGCCTGAGGTTTTTCTGAAACCATATAATCCACAGCAAAATAAGAGATAATGGCAAGAATCGGCGCCACAAACATCGCCAGTATCAAATGTTTATTTTTTAATATATTCATATCACTTGGTATCTACATGCTCAGACAATGATTCTAACAAACTATTAATAACTTACCTGATTAGCCATAATACTCAGCTACTAACTTTTTAACCACGAAAGACACGAAAAACACTAAAAAAAGATTTCTATTTTAAATTTTCGTGCTTTTAGTGTCTTTCGTGGTTAATGTTTTGTAGTCTGATGATGATATTAAGCTCAAAACATCCGTCAATAACTATAAATTGTAACCTGGCTGACTTTTGCGGCTAACCAGGATAACTTAAATAAAAAAGCACGCAGACATACAATGCCTGCGTGCTTTTTTAGTTAACAGCCGGATTAATGACCAGTCGCAACACCTGCACCAGCAGGAACACGAATATCCTCAACCATATGCTGAATATGCTCTGGTGGCTCCTTAGTCACTCTCGACACAGCAAATGCAACAGCAAAGTTTACAGATGCACCAATCGCACCAAAGGCATTGGGTTCAATACCAAAAAACCAGTTAGGTGACATATTGCCCATGAAGGAGGTATCGGCAACAAACATGATACCCTTGTGCTGGAACACGTATAACAGTGTTACCGTAAGACCGGCAATCATACCGGCTATAGCACCTTCTTTGTTGATACGCTTACTGAAAATACCCATCATCAAGGCCGGGAACAGAGATGACGCTGCCAGGCCAAAGGCCAGCGCCACCGTCCCCGCCGCAAAGTCGGGCGGATTAAAGCCCAGATACCCCGCCAGCGCAATAGCACCTGCCATCGCAATTCGGCTCGCCAGCAATTCCTGTTTCTCGGTAATACCCGGTCTGAACACCCCTTTCAGCAGGTCATGCGATATTGCAGAAGCGATTGCCAACAACAGTCCAGCTGCGGTTGATAACGCAGCCGCCAGGCCACCAGCAGCCACTAGTGCAATTACCCAGTTAGGTAATTTTGCTATTTCAGGGTTAGCCAGCACCATGATATCTCTATCTACTTTCACCATTTCATTGGTGGTTTTATCCGCTGTATATTGAATAAGACCATCATTGTTTTTATCTTCAAATTTCAGCAGACCTGTTTTTTCCCAATTCTTAAACCAGTCAGGTCGTTCGGCATAAGCCAGATTCTGCTCACCAGGAGGTGCAATTGTGTCATGCAGATTCAAGCGAGCCATGCCTGCAACCGCAGGTGCTGTTGTATAAAGTATGGTAATAAAGATCAACGCCCAACCAGCAGATGTACGCGCATCCTTCACTTTGGCTACCGTGAAGAAACGAATAATAACGTGTGGTAAACCCGCCGTACCAATCATCAATGACAGTGTATAGACAAAGGTGTTCAAAGTACTCAACCTGACGCTCGTAGTGTATTGTGCAAAACCCAGTTCGGTCACCACCTGATCGAGCCGATCCAGCAAATAGGTTTCAGTACCAACCAGCATGCTGCCCAGACCCAGTTGCGGGATAGGGTTACCGGTCAGGTTCAATGAGATGAATATTGCTGGAATAGTATAAGCAAAGATCAGCACAACATATTGCGCGATCTGGGTGTAAGTAATGCCTTTCATGCCGCCGACAACGGCATAAATGAAGACGATACCCATACCAATAGACAGACCCATTTCGTAACTCACTTCAAGGAAACGGGAAAAAGCCACACCAATGCCTTTCATCTGGCCAATGACATACGTTACCGATGCCACAATCAAACAGACAACAGCAACAATACGTGCTGTTTTTGAATAGTAACGATCACCGATAAACTCTGGCACGGTGAACTTGCCGTATTTACGCAAATACGGCGCTAACAACATCGCCAGCAACACGTAACCGCCAGTCCAGCCCATCAGGAATACCGAACCGCCGTAGCCGAAGAAAGCAATCAAACCGGCCATGGAGATGAATGATGCCGCAGACATCCAGTCTGCCGCTGTTGCCATACCGTTAGCGACCGGGTGAATATTGCCGCCTGCGACATAGAATTCACTGGTTGTGGAGGCACGAGCCCAGAAAGCAATACCGATATAAACCGAAAAGGTTATACCGACAACAATAAAAGTTAATGTTTGTAGTTCCATGATATCCCCTTATTCCTCAAAACCGTGTTTACGATCGAGTGCAGCCATACGGTTTGCATAGATAAAAACAATGGCAACAAAGCCATACATGGAACCCTGCTGGGCAAACCAGAAACCCAGTTTGTAGCCGCCCACACGTATATGGTTTAATTCTTCGACAAAGACAATGCCGCAAAGGTATGAAATAACAAACCACACGGTAAGCAATATTGTCATCAATCTGACATTGGCTTTCCAGTATGCTTTTCTATTTTCTTGATCAGCCGTTATATTTTCTTGATTATTGTCAGCCATTTTCGCCTCCCAAATTTATCAGTGAGCAATGTAACAGGTGTCGCCGGTTCACGACCCTCGACTTTAGTCTATAGGTAGACTAATGTCTTAAGCTCTAAACTGTTATCTTAGTCAACAGGTAGATGGTCAGCTGCACAAATGAAAACTGCCAATTCACATTAGCCGAGAGAAGTTTTTGTCACCCGTTACACTCATCATAACGATCATTGCCTACCTGGCGTTACTGTTCTGGATAGCACGTATCGGTGACCGCCAGCGCTTTAATACCTCCAGCTGGACACGTCATCCTCTAGTTTACACGCTGGCACTTGGTGTCTACTGTACCTCATGGACTTTTTACGGCCTGGTCGGCACGGCGGCATCGAAAGGCTGGTACTTCCTGCCCATTTTGCTAGGCCCGGTTTTGCTATTCACCTTTGGCTTTCCGCTGCTGCAGCGTATCGCCAGTATCAGCCGACAGCAAAACATCCATTCGATCGCCGATTTTATTACTTCCCGTTACGGCAAGCGTCAATCCATTGCTGCTATTGTCACTCTGATCATGCTTGCCACCACCGTACCGTACATCGCACTGCAGTTAAAAGCCGTCACCGATGCGCTGATTTTCAGTGTTGATCACCTCGCGTTTGCAGGGCAGGACATGACCCTGCTGGTTTCAGTGTCAATGATTATGTTCACCCTGATCTTTGGCGCTAACCGGCTTGATGTCGCCAGTTACCACTCTGGCATCATGGTAGCCATCGCCTTTGAATCACTCATCAAACTCGTCGCTTTGGTCGCCATTGCGGTTTTCGCGCTTAGCCTGTCCAAAGGTTTTGACCCAAGCCAGCTCAGCAATAGTGCCAACACTGTATTTCAAAAATCAACGCTTACGCCTTCATTCTGGGTTCTGACCTTTGTCTCTGCCGCCACCATTTTCTGTTTGCCGCGCATGTTTCAAATCACCTTTGTCGAATGTTTAAGTGACAGGCACTTGAAGTTTGCACGTCGTGGATTCAGCCTGTATCTGCTTGCTATCGCGGTTGCTGTTTTTTGCATTTCATGGGTTGGCAATCAAATTCTGGCCGGCTCCAACGTTGCCAGTGATACCTATGTACTGGCTTTACCGCTGAGTACAGACAATCATATGCTGGGCCTGCTCGCCTTCATCGGTGGCTTCTCGGCGGCCACCGCAATGATCATTGTCGCCTCACTCACCTTAAGCCAGATGCTGAGTAACGATGTCATCCTGCCGCTATTAATCAAAAGAAATAAATCACGCAATACCATTCCGGACTATTCAAAAGCACTCATCTTGACTCGTCGGCTGACGGTGGTTGGCATTATTTTAATGGCCTGGCTCTACCAGCTCAGCCTGGCGGAAAATGTCGCACTGACCGCCATCGGTCTGATTGCTTTTGCCCTGGCGGTGCAACTGGCACCAGCAATCCTGTTTGGGCTTTACTGGCATCGCGGCAATGCCATGGGCGTGTTTGCCGGTCTCGCCAGCGGCACGCTGATCTGGTTTATAACGCTGATGATTCCGCTGCTGAGCAATGCCGGTTTCATTTCACCAGACTTACTGCTGCACGGGATTTTCGGTATTGACTTCCTGCGACCAGAACAACTCTTTGGATTGAGCTTCAGTGACAGTTATACCCGTGGTGTGGTACTCAGCCTTGCCGCCAATGTACTGGCTTTCACTCTGGTTTCATCGATGGACAAAACACGGCTTTCAGATCGCATTCAGGCCATCGCTTTTATTAACAGACAACAAACCAGCCCGCAACCTGAGGCACATAATCTGCGAATTAGCAAAACCGATCTAACCGTCATGCTAACCCAGTTTCTTGGTGAATCGGCCACTCAGCGACTACTGGAAAACGAACATCACTCAAAACAGGCTCAAGCCAGTCCAAAAATACTCGATTATGCTGAACAGGCACTGTCCGGTGTCGTCGGTGTTGCCTCTGCACGCGCCATGTTAACCAGTTTAAGCGGCGGTGAAGGCCTTGGTGTTGAAGATGTTGTCAACATTTTTGAGGAGACCACGCGCACCCTACAATTTAATCAAGACATGCTGTTTGCCTCATTTGAAAGCATCTCCTCTGCCATCAGCGTGGTTAATGCCGAGCTGAAAATTGTGGCATGGAACAAACGTTATGAGCAGATGTTTAACTACCCCGAAGGTATGTTATGCGTTGGCCGGCCAGCCGCTGACCTGGTTCGTTACAACGCAGAACGCGGCATGCTCGGCGCCGGTGAAGTGGAAAAACAGGTACAAACCAGGCTGACTCATCTCATGGCGTGCAAACCTTATCGCGTGGTACGACAGCACTATCAGGGCATGATTGAAATCAAAGGGCGACCATTGCCAGCAGGTGGTTACGTCACCACTTATGATGACATCAGCGAATTCATCAATGCCCAGAAGGAGCTTGAAAAACGTGTCAGTGAACGCACCGAAGAAATTGAAACCATCAACCAGTCACTGCGTGAAGAGGTTAAAAAACGTAGCGAAACCGAAGTAGAATTAATCAATGCCAAATCTGCCGCCGAAACATCCAATGCCAGCAAGACCCAGTTTCTGGCCATTGCCAGCCACGATATTCTGCAACCGCTGAACGCCGCCAACCTCTATGCCAGCGCACTGTTGGAAAAACCCGGCATAGACCCCGAACTCAGCGAAAGCCTGCACCATCTGCACAATGCAATCGGCTCAGCCGAACAGATCATTTCCAACTTGCTGGAAATATCTCGTTTAGATACCGGCAGCTTAACCCCCAAATATAAATGCTTCGCGCTGAGCGATATTCTGGAACCACTGGCCAACGAGTTTCGTGTGCAGGCAAACAGCAATGTCAATTTTCGTTGGCAACATACCTCACTGTGGACAGAATCCGATGCAAAATACCTGCGCCGGATACTACAGAACTTTCTATCGAATGCGGTCAAGTACACCAGCAAAGGTAAAATTTTACTGGGCTGCCGTCGTCGTGGCGAACAGATTGAGATATGTATCTATGACTGCGGCCCGGGAATATCACAAGCGCATCAGGAACGCATCTTTGATGATTTTTATCGCATAACCAGCAATGTTGAAGGTGCCGGGCTTGGCCTTGGCATTGCTTTACGTTTCTCACACCTACTCGGCCTTAAAATCAATGTTCAGTCTTTTGACGGTGTAGGCAGTCTATTTTCACTGCTGGTACCCCTACGTAAAAAAGAAATCCGTCAGATAAATGAAACGCCAAACACCGGCATGTTATCCGGCCTGGAAAGCTTAAATGTTTTTTATGTTGATGATGATGAAAATAATATCCACGCACTCAGCGCACTGATGGGGAACTGGGGCTGCACCTTCTCCAGTGCTATAAATTCTGACACGGCTATCAACTATGCTAAAAATAACCAGACACCGGATGTGATTTTAATGGACTACCAGCTTGGCACACAAAACAATGGCATACAGTTGGGTGATGCATTACGCAAGCTCTGGGGAGAGATACCGGTTTGTATCGTATCAGCAGCACCGGATGAACAGCTTTCAAAACGGGTTAGTGAACACGGTTTTGATTTTCTACGAAAGCCGATTAAACCGGGAAAATTACGTGCCTTGCTGGAAAGATATCTGCAAAGAAAAAACGGGTAAATCAATCAGACTGTGGCATGGAGGTCACAATCAATACCAGTAAGTTAAGCAATCTATACAGTTTAAAGTATATTTTTCTCGTTCCCACGCTCCTGCGTGGGAACGAGAAAACAAGGGCATCTCTAAATTAATCCCTATGCTTGATCTTTCAGTGACATTTTACTGAGCATGATCACAGCCTGTGTCCGGTTAGTAATACCCAACTTACGAAAAATTACCGTAATGTGCGCTTTGATGGTGGCTTCGGTGACACCGAGTTCATAACCGATCTGTTTGTTCAACCAGCCTTCACGCAGGTAACAGAGTACGCGATACTGCTGCGGAGTGAGTGTGGCAATCTTTGCTGCCAGATCCTTCTCCTCACTATCAACCGGTGTCAGGTTGTTGCGAATATCTTCCGGCATCCAGCGGCCGCCATTTAACATGGTATGTATCGCGTGCTGAATGGTTTGTGGTGAACATGATTTTGGAATGTAACCACATGCGCCATGCCCCATAGCGCGATTGATGGTACTGGCCTGTTCATCAGCAGAAATAATCGCAACCGGAATACTGGGAAATTTCTCACGCACCCTAATCAGGCCAAACAAATCCTGGCTGCCGGGCATGTGCAGATCCAGCAACAACAAATCAGTTTCATCATTATGCTCCAGATCACTTATGGTACTGTCCAGATCCATTGACTCGGCAACAACAGAATCAGGATAATGCGCTTTTATAACGGCTAGAATCGCATTTCGAAAAAGGGGGTGGTCATCCGCCACATGAAAATGATACATCAAGTTACTCTCACCGGGTAAAGACATATCATAGCTCAAACTATTGCGGGTATCGACCATGCTTCTTTCTATATTCCATCTTAGGCAATAAATAGTTGCAAATGATTATATTTTGCTTAAACAGAAACAATTAGACCATCGTCTAGACCCTGCCGACACTATTAACCCGTCGGCTATATAGATAGTGTTCAGGACTTACGACTTTAGTAGAACATAGACTAACATCTAATAGCGTTAGCACTCATTTAGGGGGAATCTTTACACACTACAAATTCTAGGAGTTGCATTAATGACATCAATAACAAAAATTATAAATTCGGCAATGCATACTCGCATCAGGCTATCTTCAAGCATTGCTGCTGCCGGCATCGCAACCATGTTGCTAACCGCGCCGATAACAGCTTCTGCCTACACGTTCAAAGACAGTAGCGGCAATGTCGACTTTACTATTGGTGGTTATGCAAAATTAAGCGTCATCTATTCAGACACAGACAGCGGAAAAATAAGCAACGAACTTGGACGCAACATCTATCTTCCTTCAGCCACACCTGTTGGAGCGAACGATTCTCATCAGGTGCTTGACTTAACAGCACGTGAATCGCGTATCAACTTCAAAGCAAAAACAGAACAGAATGGTCACAAAATGGGCATGGTGCTGGAAATGGATTTTCTGGGCACAACCAATGGCAATGAAGTGGTCAGCAATAGCTATTCACCTCGTGTTCGTCACTTCTTCTTTACTTTTGATAACTGGCTATTTGGTCAAACCTGGTCAACTTTCATGGATACGGCTGCGTTAGCTGAAGCCGTTGACTTCCTGGCGTCGCCTGAAGGTATCGTCTTCATTCGCCAGGCTCAGGTTCGTTACACCAGAGGTGATTTCCAGATCGCTTTGGAAAACCCTGAAAACTTCATTTCCGGTTCAAGTGATCGTGATGTCAGTACCATTCCTGACTTAACCGCCAACTACAAATTCAAAGGCAACTGGGGGCATGTAAGACTAAATGGTCTTGTTCGTCAGTTAGTCGTTAAGGATGCAACCGTTGATGAAACGGCAACCGGTTACGGTATAGGTCTTTCCGGAAAAATAAAAGTCGGCTCAAGCGACGATATTCGTTTCTCTGCAAATTACGGCGACGGCATGGGTCGTTACACCAGCTTAGGTGTAGTTAAAGACGCAATACTCATCGGTTCAAAAATCGAAACCGTTACCTCAATCGCTGCAACCGTTGCTTATCGTCATGCCTGGAACACTAAATCAAGATCAAACATTATTTTAAGCATGGTAGATGTTGATAACCCAACCGGCGCGGCTGACACAGAAAACAAAAGCGCGAGCAGTGTGCAGATTAACTACCTTTACTCACCGGTTAAGCAAGTTTCATACGGCATTATGTATCTGGCCGCTGAACGTGAAACTGAAAACGGTGATGACGGCAAACTCAGTCGCATACAGGTTACTGCGAAATATTCGTTCTAAGGGTAACTACTGGACGATAAGAAATTTGCGGGGTCAGGTTTAGTCCATCTGATTCTCGCACTTGGTGATGAGCACGCCCAGGCCAACCGGAAACAGGAAATCCGGTGCTGACGGCAATATGGGTAGAAAGCAGTTTAGTTATAAATTGTCTTCTGCCATTAAGCAGGGCGCAACCCATGAGGTTACGCCCTGCTTTTTTATTATAGAAATAGACCCGCCAGAACACTTCAAATATAGCTTAGCTTTTGATCGCCTTGTGAATCAGTGAAATAAACGGCTTGGGCAGATTGAGGTGTCCAACAAGAAAAAACTGTTAGGCACACTCAATCATTTTCCTGATTAGCCATGAGAGCCAGCTATATTTATATTTTCATTGTAAAACAACAGCTTAACTTGCTACTGTCATCTCGACCAGAGGGAGAGATCTTGAGCTACCGTGGTATAAGATCTCTCCCTCTGGTCGAGATGACAGTAATAAAAATGTAATAAAAATTAATTTACGAACTAAGGCCTTTCAGTTAGGCTGAATATTATGGCTAATCAGGATCATTTTTTACAATCCAGCACAAAACCTCTTTATATACACCCAATAATTATCACGTACGATAATTAAAACTAATATTTACCATCTATTATCATGTATGATAACCAGATAAATTGCTTTTTATGTTACAATTGGTTAAATAAGGCCTTAAATTATCATTAAAGATAATCCATGAACACAAAACTACACAAATTGGTCACCGAAGCGCTCGATGCAGCTAAAGCACAAGGGCTTACTCAAAAGAACCTGGCGGAGATATCGTCACTAGATGAAGTGGCTTTATCCCGCCTCAAAAAAGCCAACGATGCAAAATTCTCTACGCTGCAGGAACTCGGTAGAAGCGTTGGAAAAAAGCTAGTCTGGGTTGATGATAAAACCGATCTCCCTGAACTGGTAAGAAAAGGCCAGCTCTTTTAAAAAAACAATGGTTACTTCTCAAAAAGCCTGGGCGATATAGCATTTTGAAACTGTCGGTAGCTGTAGGGTGGGCAGGCTTTTTTGCCCACGTGTTAAAGCCGATAACTAAAACGTGGGCAAAAAAGCCTGCCCACCCTACAACTACCCTGACTTATTGAGAAGTTACCAATGCAAGATCGTAACGCCGTCATCTGGACCCGCCTTGGTAGTCAACCGGTAAAAATGGGTACTTTAGTGGTAACGGATCGAGAATCGCGCTTCACCTATGAAACCGATTATCACAAGACCGGCTTACGAGGATTAGGGCTGGTTTACCCGCCTGATGTGTTCACCAGTACGATTGTACGACAACGCAATGAATATTTTGACTTCCATCCGCCGATAAAATCCCTGCTACCATCACGTGAAGGGCGTAACTTTCAGCGCGCACTGCTATTAAAGTACCTTGAAAAAATTAATGTAAAACCCGAACCCGGTTTTGATACCGACTGGAACATTCTTATCCGCGCCGGTCATGGCGCCATTGGACATCTAGATGTATTTGAAAGTGATAACGCGGCAAATCAATGGTACTCAACACCTTCAAAACAAGGGCTGATTGAGCTGGACGATAAGTTTGGCTTTAGTTTAAATCAGTTCATGACATGGTTCGATGGCGATGCCGATGTACTTATTGATGTCCTGGGTCCAACACCCACTGTCGGTGGTGCTATTCCAAAACTGCCATTATCGATAGACCGTCATGGCTGGGACGGCCGCATTGGCCTGCCAACCAGGTTTGGCGATAGTGAGCGTACGGATATATTGCTTAAATTAGAAAACTCAGCACAGTACCCAGGCATCATCGAACTTGAAGCATTGGGTTTATCTGTTCATAAAGAAGCCGGTTTTGATGTTCCACGTTTCTGGCCAGTTAAAGTAAAAAACTTAAATGCTATCGCGATTGAACGCTTTGACCGTGCGGCTAACGGCAACACCGTTTTCATGGAATCCATTTACTCTGTGCTGGCATCAGGCAGCGACAAAATCACCAATCATTACAGCACAACTTATGACCATATCGGTGCCGCCATTGACAGTCCTAATATTCAGATCATAAATGATCGAAAAGCGGCAAAGAAACATTTACTGGATCGATTAATACTCTCTATGCTGATGGGAAATGGTGATTTACATCTTGAAAACCTTTCGATAATAGAACAGCAAGGCAAGCTGTCATTTAGCCCGGTATATGATCCAGTGCCAATGCGCGCATACTCCATTCATAACGCACTGTTTCCAACAGGTATGGGATTTGGCGGTTATGGCGAGGAAGTTAACCATGAAGTCATTAACTTTAAACAAGCCTATACGCGTTTTAGAAAAAATCTTGGCCTCAGTAAAGCAGATCTGCAAAATTCAGTTGGACATTTATTAAGCGTTACTGACGATTACGATAAAAAAATAGATTCCCTTGAAAGCCTGCCCGCAGAAAACAAAA
>CAZALW010000079.1:0-11043 GCA_964485705.1 uncultured Thiotrichaceae bacterium | reverse complement strand
GTTGAGTAGTTACATACATAATACAGATAAAGGTTAAATATCATGCGTCACAATAAATCTGGCCGCAAACTAAATCGAAACAGCAGCCATCGTAAAGCGATGTTTAGCAATATGGCTAACTCACTATTCGATCATGAAATTATTAAAACAACATTGCCTAAAGCAAAAGAGTTGCGTCGTGTCGCAGAGCCGCTTATTACCCTGGCTAAAAGTGATTCAGTGTCAAACCGTCGTTCAGCTTTTGCAAAATTACGTGATAAGGAAATGGTTGGCAAACTGTTTACTGAATTAGCGCCACGTTATAAAGATCGTCCAGGCGGCTATACACGTATTTTGAAATGTGGTTTTCGATCAGGTGATTCTGCACCAATGGCTTATATCGAATTAGTTGATCGCCCTGTAGAAGCAATTGCGGAAGATGCTGAATAGCATTTCTGGCATCATGTCATGGTCTGTGATTACAGATAGATAGTAAAAACCAGCTTTAGGCTGGTTTTTTTTGTACTTTATTTTATGTAAACAGTATCCTTTTTATTCGATTCAGTAGTAAGTAGTGCTTTTTTCGGTGAGCCCGGTGGTTTTTGTCCATCCTTTGGTTCGAAAACGGCACGTCCTTGTGCTACTACTGTTAAACAACACCAGGTTTAATTGTTGCATAAGTATTTGCAGTGTGTGCTTTTTAAACTGTCGGTAGCATGGATGCTGCCGTCAAGCCCCGCTTTTATTATTAACTCGGCAGTTAAATATCGTGCGCTCAAGGTATTAAGAAAATTCCTTGGTCAAGGCGTAGATTTTGTTAATGGCTAGCCCTTAACAAAATCTACAACGCAGAACCAGGGGAGTTTATTGATGCCTTGTGTGTGCGATATTTGACTGCCGTGTTAATAACATGGGGACATATTTACGGTGTGTTTAAAAAGCACACACTGCGAATACTTATGCAACGCTTTATATAATGAGTTTTAGTTTATTAAAACAAGCTATGTACATACAGTGCATAGTAGTTGAGTAATTCATAAAATAACATGCCTCTGCATTTAACTCAGCACAGTACCGTGGTCAGGATGCAGGTTGTTGATTTTTTAGGCATCTGTAGCATGGATGCTACAGTAGAGCGTACATGGACGTATTCAAAGCGACCTGAAAAAATCAATAACCTGCGTCCATACCTCATAATAATGCTGAGTTAAATGCAGAGGCATGTAAAATAATGCAGCAGTAGCGTAGAAGCAAGCTAACTTTGCTTTATTATCTTGTACTTTTGCCAATTTGAATATGTATATTTATCATCGAAAAAAAAGCGACATAGATTATGTCGCTTTTTTTTCGATGCGCTTTTATAAGCCGCTTATTGTCTTTTGCGTCGTGCCACAGCAATCAGACCAAACAAACCAGAACCAAACAACCAGACCGCAGCCGGTAATGGAACAGCGCTCACTAAGCCGGCATTATTGCTGAAAGTTAAATCTAAACTATTCATCGCCTGTACACTCTCGCCATTACCCGCGCCAACGAATAAAATAGCCCATATTGAAAATTCAGCGCCATCAGTAAGGTTGAGATTAAGTGAACCTGTATCACTACCACTACCACCAATTGATACACTGGTTTCAGCTATAGGAAAAACTCCTTCACCAAGAAATCCGCTTATATTAGTGAAAGGCATCCCGTCAAGATTGGAAGGATCGATGACATAGATATCTGCTCTGATTCTAGTAAAAGCGCTGTCCGCTGGATTGCTCAATGACCCGGTTAAGTCGATGTCTAATGTTATGTTGGTATCTGCGCCAGTATACGTATAGGTATTCAAGCCCCACGCAGAAGCCTGAGCGATACCGCCAGTATTTGAACTTGCCTGACCCCTAAGATGTACCATTTCAATGCCGCTAGTACCAAGAAAACTAGCGTGTGCTTCTGCAGCGCCACGGCCATCACTGATGCTGCTGCTTGCTGTGGCACCTGATTCATTATCAATATACGGACCGAAATCACGTGGGCTTGTACCCGTGCTACAAGTTGTTGAAAAGCTGGCACATGTCGATGTGCCCGAACTTGCCCCGGTACCCCAGGTAGCCGCCATTGATGACATGGGTGCGATAAGACACCCGGCTACCAGTGCCGCTTTGAATTGCTGTTTTAGTTTCAATTTCATTATTTTTACTCCATTTTTATTAATTAATATTGCAGGGAAAAATCATCTCCCCATTCATAAACAAGAATCTTTAAGGTATAAATTTTCCTTAGAAATTGACAAGTACTACCTTATTCCTGGCTAGGATCATGCCGAAAATTTGATGGTATGTCACTTGTGTTGCCGATTTCCGGGTTAGTTTAGGCAAGGTGGGGTTACAGGAGGGTAACAAACCGCATAGTCAGCGATAAAATATTTGATTTAATGAGAGGGAGTAATGAAATTATTCGTTATCAGTGTCAGGGGAGAAGAGCAGATGGCGTACGTTTGGCTTGAGCCTGAGTCAGGCAATAGCTTTAGTTTTGTGCTGTGACGTCGATTAAATTCCTTGTCGCTTGAGAAGGTATTGTGCCGGTAGTAGCCGCGAGGATCGCGACGCATTGTTCATAACTTGCCCGTGCTTCTGTATGCCGGTGTTGTGCCAGGTAGCAGCGGATTAGCCCCTGGTAGGCAATTTCGATTGTCGGGTCAACCTCCAGCAGGCGTTGGTGACACTGGATCGCAGTCTGCCAGTCCTCGTCTTCAATTGCCTGAGTCAAGCTGGATGTATGACGAATGAAGCGGCTACGTAATTTTTCGCGTTGCAATATCGCCCAACTGGCCGTTTCGTTGGCAAGAAAATGCCCGCGATAGTGTTGCATGAGTTGCGTGATTAGTGCGGTGGATTGTGCTGTTTTGACGGGGTTGGTGTGTTGTTCGGCGCGTTCGAACAGGCGGCTTAATGCCCAGCTATCGACCCATACGTACTGCTCATTCAGGCTCAAGCGGTGATTTTTCAGAGACAGTACGTGACTATTTCCCAGGAATTTTCGCAATCGGTGCAAGGTGGTTTTGAAGCTGGACTGTGCCTGATCGCCATCGGCATCCGGCCATAATGCGTCCATTATTTTGTCTATATGTACGTCCCGACCACCAAACGCCAGCAGAACTTTTAACAGGTCAAATGGTCGGCTTTCGGCATCCACAGCCTGGTTGTTGAGCACAATACCAAAGCGACCCAGGGTATAAATCTTTACCGGATATGGCCAGTGTTCGCTTTTGTGCAATGAATCCTGTGGCGTGTAGTGGTAAATGCCGATAAGTCCTCGAGCATAGTCCGGTTCAATATCATGCTCCAGGGCAATACTGCACAGGGTGCTTATCATGGTCGGTGGCCAGATGGCTGATGCCTTCATGTCCTTCTCACGACCAAGGCGAAAGCATGTTTCGAGATGCTTCAGCATAAGTGGTTTGTTCTCCTGCTTGAATGTCAGGTAGCTGTAGATCATATGATATACCCAGCTTGCCGCGCAGGTTTTGATTTCTTCGGCTACGTTTCGTACGCGCTCAAGGTGTTTTTCAGCAAGTTTGAACTGTCCTGTTTCAATATAGGCATAAGCCAGCATGCTGTGACTCACCCAAATGGGAAGCGGCGCGCAGGCCTGGTCTACCAGCTCGACTGCTATGTTACCGTGCTTGATTGCACGCTCGAAATTGCCGCATAATGTTTGGTAATAGCCAAGATGTAACTGGTAGTGTCCTCGATCCAGCAGACTCTCGCTGCAAACAGCTTCACCATACATGTCGAGCAGCATTTTCATTCTTGGTAAGTTATGTTTGCAGGCACAGTGGTAGAGCGCATGAGCCAGCATCAGGCCGTCGAGTATCTTGACACCT
This sequence comes from uncultured Thiotrichaceae bacterium, assembly GCA_964485705.1. GTDB lineage: Bacteria > Pseudomonadota > Gammaproteobacteria > SZUA-229 > SZUA-229. The sequence goes on along the minus strand of CAZALW010000079.1, from coordinate 7,196 downwards.
TCAGTTTTTATTTTTTGCCGTGAGTCATCGATAAACTCATAACTCAGCTCAAAGCTTGCCGTCATCCAGTCGTTGGCATAACTGGTCATCAACAATAATGCTTTCAGCAGCAGGTTATCGTCAACCGAAGTGCTAAGTTTTTCTATGCGTTTACTGATATTGTGTACCCTTGATGTTTCACCTATTTGTCCGTAGTAGATGCTGAGCTGCATGCTCGACATAACGACCAGAAATTTGCTGGGAACGAAGCGGTAGATGGTTTCCATTTTAGCCATCCAGTCAGGTAAAGAGGGATGGTTTGGCTGAACCCAGAAGATCAATTGCCCGGCTGAGAATATCAGGTGTCCGCGTGCTTCCATGCTCGGTGGTTTGGGGTAGGTTTGTTGCAGCCACTCCAGTTCTTTTACCCAGTGGTCTGCGCCGGAAAAGGAGACATGGGCAAAGGTATAGGAGTCGGCAATACCACACCAGCTCATGTACAGACCCAGTACATCTTTTTCTTCCTGGAATCGGTTATAAGCTTTCTCGAAGATATCGCGTGCTGCGTTATTTTCATACTGAAGGCGTGAAATGCCTTGCCAGTAAATCAGCCAGGGTTGCTGATTCATAATCTGCAATGGTAAAACATCAATCCAGCGAGCCAGTTGTTTATTGCGCCCCTGTTCAATCTGTTTTTTGGCGTGTTTCAGAATCAGCCCACTCAACGCAGACCAGTTTTCACCACGTATCAACAGGCTGGCTGCGGCATCAATGCTACCAGCATCGGCAAGCAGAAAACCTGCGCGACTTTGCAGTTGTTTGTATTCCATGTTGTTAAAATATTCATCCGCATGACTGCGCAGGAACTCGCGAAACAACGGGTGATATTCATAGCTGGCTTTTAACATGCCACGGCGGACGGTGAAGTATTGTTTGCGAACAAGCTCCGAAAGTATTTTTCGGGTCGCGCTGTTGCCGGTTAAATGTTTGCAAATTGATACAGTCATTTTTGGTAACAGCGCGGTTTTAAGCAGGAATTGCTGAGTGTCTGTATCAATTTTGTTGAAGATTTCCGTGTAAAAATAATCGAACAGGTATTCTCGATTATTGGTTTCATGGCAGAATTCTATTTTGTCGGATTCTGCACCCTGCTCTAGTAACAGGATAAGACCTGTTATCCAGCCCTCGATGTGTGTGTTCAGGCTTTGTATATGTTGTGAAGTAATATGGCGATCGGGGTAAAGAAGTTGTGACACGGACAATGTTTCATCCAGGGTGAAGCGTAAATCATGCCAGTCAATTAGCGCCAGTTTCTGGCTTGCGATTAGGCGGGTGAAGTTTTGTGGCGGGCTTGCACGACTGATGACGATGATGTTGACCCCTTTGGGAATCTCTTCAAAGGCACTGGTCAGCATTTTGTAGAGTGCGGACTCCGATCCGGCATCCTGAAAATTATCCAGTACCAGTAGTGCCGGTTTGCTGAGACGCTGAAAAACTTCGATAAAGTAATTTCGGCTAAACTCCGGCACACCCAGTTGATATTCCGGGGTTAGTAATGGCAATTTTTTTCGACTTCGGGTATTGCTTTTTACTGCCTGCCCAAAGTAATAAAAAAAAGTTGCCATATCAGCATCGCCTTCATCTACCTGATACCACAGGGAGTTGTGCTTTTTTGACTCGATATAGGATGCCACCAGGGTTGTTTTACCAGCGCCTGCCGGGGCACTGATCCAGATAAGTGGGTAATGTCGAGCGGCATCCAGTCGGGTAAACAGGCGTTTTCGTAACAGCGCTTTGCTGGCATCAGGTCGGGTCAGTTTTGCAAGCGCCAGAGTCATGCTTTTTGGGCAGGAGTGGAATTGTTATAATTCAAATACACAAAAAACTCACTAATTAATGGCAGACGAAGGACAGAAGTTATAACAAGTATAGACATCTTTTTTGTTTAAGTGTGGTGCTTGAATCTTGAGTTCACCGCAACTATCTTGAAAAATGTCTGCCATCTAATTAGCGTACTTATGCAATATTTTTCTGTGTAAGCTTGTTATTCAATACACGTTTTATATATTTACCAGTAAATGATTCTGGCATCAAAGCAACTTCTTCAGGCGTGCCAGTCGCAATAATCTGGCCACCTTTGTAACCGCCTTCAGGTCCTAAATCAATAATCCAGTCAGCCATTTTTATGATGTCGAGATTGTGTTCGATAACGATAATCGTATTACCATGGTCACGTAAACGAATTAACACATCGAGTAATTGCTGAACGTCATAAAAATGCAAACCCGTGGTGGGTTCATCAAGAATGTAGGCGGTTTTACCGGTGTCGCGTTTAGACAGTTCTTTGGATAATTTAATACGCTGGGCTTCACCGCCGGAGAGGGTGGTGGCTCGCTGTCCCAGCGTAAGATAACCTAAACCCACATCCATTAAGGTTTGTAATTTTCGTTTCAGCACAGGAATGGCATTGAAGAAAATCAGCGCGTCTTCAATGGTCATAGCCAGTATTTGATGAATGTTTTTACCTTTGTATTTTATTTCCAGTGTCTCGCGATTGTAACGTTGGGTTTTGCAAATATCACAGTCCACATAAACATCGGGCAGAAAATGCATTTCGACCTTAATCACACCGTCGCCCTGACAGGCTTCACAGCGGCCGCCTTTCACATTAAAACTAAAGCGCCCGGGTTTGTAACCGCGAGAACGGGATTCCTGTGTTGCAGAAAATAGCTCGCGTATGGGTGTAAACAGTCCGGTATAGGTTGCCGGGTTAGAGCGTGGTGTGCGCCCGATAGGGGACTGGTCTATATCAACCACTTTGTCGAAATGTTCGACGCCTGAAAAAGAGACATGTGGTGCTGGGGTCATTGAGTTGTTTTTATTGATAGCTCTGGCTAAAATGGGATAAAGCGTATCGTTGATCAGAGTTGATTTGCCGGAACCGGAAACACCGGTAATGCAGGTGAATAAACCCACCGGTATATCAATATCAACATTCTGTAAATTATTACCGCTGGCACCTTTAATGCTAAAAGTTTCGCCACTTGTTTGTGTGCGTTTTTCAGGGATTTCAATTTTTCTGATGCCGGCTAGATATTGCCCGGTAAGCGACTTAGCATTGTCCATAATTTCCTGAGGTGTGCCAGCAGCGATGATTTCACCGCCATGTACGCCAGCTCCCGGGCCGATATCAATGACGTGATCGGCGCATAAAATGGCATCTTCATCATGCTCTACGACAATCACAGTATTGCCTATGTCGCGCAGGTGATTCAGGGTTTTGATCAGGCGGTCATTGTCGCGCTGGTGTAAGCCGATGGAGGGTTCATCCAGAATATACATTACCCCAACCAGCCCGGCACCAATTTGGCTGGCGAGGCGAATGCGTTGCGCCTCACCACCTGAAAGTGTGTCCGAGCCGCGATCCAGAGTGAGATAATCCAGCCCTACATTCACCAGGAAATTTAACCGTGAAGAAATTTCACGATTAATTTTTTCTGCAATTTTGCCTTGATAACCACTTAACTGCAGTGAGTCAAAAAATTCAAAGGCATGTTGTATTGGCATCGCGGTTATTTCGGCCAACGTTTTTCCCTGAATAAAAACATGTCGCGCAGCAATATTTAACCGTGTGCCATGACACTCAGGGCAGGGCTGGTTAGAAAGAAATTTTGCCAGTTCTTCACGCACCAGGTTTGACTCTGTTTCGCGGTAACGTCGCGCCATGGTGTGTAATACACCTTCAAAAGCATGTGTGCGCTGTTTACCGCGGCGACCAGCATGCCCTGGATAGTTAAAAACAATTTTTTCCTTCGCGCTGCCATACAAAATGATTTGTTGAATGCTCTGACTTAATGCATTAAAAGGCAGCTCAACATCAAAATCAAAATGTTTGGCTAAAGATTGAATGATGCTGAAATAATAAGCATTGCGCCTATCCCAGCCACGAACCGCGCCACCGGCAAGACTTAAATGCGCACTGACTACACGTTCCGGGTCAAAAAAGTTGCTATGACCCAGTCCCTCGCATTCGCTGCAGGCACCAGCCGGATTGTTAAACGAAAACAAACGTGGCTCCAGTTCCTGCAAGTTATAACCGCACTGTGGACAGGAAAATTTAGCGGAAAAAATCAGCTCGCCTTGGTTGTCGTCTGGGTCTGTGTCCGCATCCATCCAGGCGATGGTGGCAACATCATTTGCCAGCAATAAAGCGGTTTCAAAGGATTCTGCCAGTCGGGTTTTGATGTCTTTTCTCACTTTAAAGCGGTCAACCACAACTTCAATGTTATGTTTCTTTTTGGCATCCAGTTCGGGCGCCTCATCAAGCTCAAATACAGAGCCATCAATACGAGCCCGAATAAAACCTTGTTGCTTAAAGTCGCTAAATAAATTCAGGTGCTCGCCTTTACGGTTTCGAATCACTGGCGCTAACAGCATTAATTTGCTGCCTTCTGGAAGGCTAAGTACCTGATCCACCATCTGACTGATAGCCTGTGCCTGTAATTCACTGCCATGTTGTGGGCAGCGTGGCGTACCTGCGCGGGCAAACAGCAAGCGCAGGTAATCATAAATCTCGGTAATAGTGCCTACGGTGGAACGTGGGTTATGCGATGTGGTTTTCTGTTCTATAGAAATTGCTGGTGACAGACCCTCAATGGTATCTACATCCGGCTTTTCCATCATCGACAGAAATTGGCGTGCGTAAGTAGACAGCGACTGCACATAACGCCGCTGACCTTCAGCAAAAATGGTGTCAAAAGCCAGCGACGACTTGCCCGAGCCAGACAGGCCGGTAATCACAATCAACTTGTCACGTGGAATATCTAAATCAATGTTTTTAAGATTATGGGTGCGCGCCCCGCGAATCTGGATAGTATCCATAATATGTTCTTACGTTGTAAGCAATCTGCTAGAATGCCTGCTTTTAGTTTTTTCGGCAAGAGTCACGCCTGTTTATTTTCTTTATTTAACCTTTTATGAATCAGCAAGTACCCGCTAATCCAGTTTCAAGTAATCTAGCCTCGCAGGAACGCCACGCGGCACTTTCATTGTCGATGATCTATGCCTTTCGCATGCTGGGTCTGTTTATGATTCTGCCAGTATTTGCGCTTTATGCAGACGATTTACAGGCAACGCCGTTTTTAATGGGGTTGGCACTGGGTATCTATGGTTTAACACAGGCGATATTGCAAATACCCTTTGGTATGCTGTCTGATCGTATTGGGCGCAAACCGGTTATAGTAGTAGGTCTGCTCATTTTTGCTGTTGGTTCAGTGATTGCGGGTAACGCGACAAGTATAGAAGGCATCATTTTTGGTCGTGCGGTACAGGGTGCCGGCGCCATTGCTGCCGCCCTAATGGCGCTGGCAGCAGACCTGTCACGCGAAGAGCACCGCACAAAAATGATGGCATTCATCGGTGTCAGTATTGGTATTTCATTTGCCATCTCCATGGTGTTAGGGCCACTGGTCAATGACTGGATAGGCATAAGTGGCATCTTTTACAGTACTGCAGTATTAGCACTGGTAGGCATTGCAATCCTGACTTTTTTTGTGCCTGACCCCGTGCACAGTCATTTCCACCGAGATGCTGAAGTAGAAACGCAGTCATTGCTGTTTGTATTAAAAAATGCACAGTTATTACGACTGGATATTGGTATTCTTAGCCTGCATTTTGTTCTGATGTGCGTGTTTTTAGTACTGCCACTTGAGTTGAAACATACCATGGGTGTTGCCGCTGATGATCACTGGCAAATTTATCTACCGGTATTTATTGTGTCCCTGCTTATCATGGTGCCATTTATCATTGTAGCCGAACGCAAGCAGGCAATGAAACTGGTGTTTAATGGAGCAATTATCAGCCTCATTGTTGCCACATTGATCTTTCTTAATGGTCAGGCATTGTGGCAAATCATACTGGCACTGGTGATCTTTTTTGCCGGTTTTAATCTGCTGGAAGCATCGCTGCCTTCATTGATCTCAAAAACCGCACCTGCTACCAAAAAAGGTACGGCCATGGGGATGTATTCCAGTAGCCAGTTTTTTGGTGCTTTTGCTGGCGGGTCAATAGGTGGGTACGCGCATCATCACTGGGGTGTTCAGGGTGTGTATCTCACTGTGTTGGTTGTTCTGGTGTTTTGGTTTTTGCTGGCGTTAACCATGAAAAAACCAGGATATTTAAGCACTTATCTGCTCAAGGTAAAAAATGTCAGCGTTGAACAACTGTTAATGGTTGAAGGCGTAGTGGAAGCGACATTGATTGATGACGAAAATGACTCAGGGCAGGTGGCTTATTTAAAAGTGAAAAAACGTATCCTTGATGAGGAAAAATTGTTATCGTTAGCGGTTAAACTAAATTGAAAATACTATAGAAAGTGGGGACGGAGAACTATGGCTCAAAGTGGCATAAACAAAGTAATTTTAATTGGTAATTTAGGCAAGGACCCTGAAGTTAAATACATGCCAAGTGGTGATGCAGTGGCGAACATAACACTGGCAACCTCAGAATCATGGATCGACAAAAGTTCCGGCGAGAAAAAAGAAAAAACCGAATGGCACCGTGTTGTCTTCTTCGGCAAACTGGCGGAAGTTGTTGGCCAGTACCTGAAAAAAGGTTCTAAAGTCTACGTTGAAGGTAAATTGCAAACTCGAAAATGGCAAGGCCAGGATGGTCAGGATCGATATACCACAGAAGTCGTGGTGCAGGGCTTTAATGGTGTGATGCAGATGCTGGATGGACGTAGTGGTGGTGAAGGTGGTTTCGCACCCGCACAATCGGCGCAGCAGCCAGTTGCTGCACGACCCGCTACTGCACAACCTGCAGCAACAGTGGTTGATGATGGTTTTGATGATGACATTCCGTTCTGACCAATACATAAATAGTAAAGAGTTGATTATAGATATTAAGGCACTTTATTAAAGTGCCTTTTTAATTAGTCACGTAGAGTGTAGCGGTGATACATTCATGTCCATCCTTTGGTTCGTTACAAGATTGTGCTCCTGCATTTTCCCATACTACTAATATGGACCGTCCATCCATGGACATAACGGCACATTCCCCACGCCTTCGCGGGGGCAGGCTTTGTGCCACTGCTGCCATTGTTTCACCCTGCGTACGTACCATCACCAAAAAAATGATGATGGTATTAATTGTTGCATAAGTATTCCTGATTAGCCATAATATTCAGCCTAACTTAAAGACCTTAGTTCGTAAAATCA
>CAZALW010000078.1:0-11125 GCA_964485705.1 uncultured Thiotrichaceae bacterium | reverse complement strand
CATATCATTCAGACATAAAAAAACCCGAACTAGTCGGGCTTTTTTACTGTTGGCTTTGCAAGATTATTTACTAGTAATGGCTTCCAGTTGTTTGGCATTAATAATCTGTCCGTTAAGGCCAGACTCTTTACCATTTTTACCGTATGCCACTGACATCAGCGTACTGTAGTAGGTTACCGGGATATTAAACTTAGCGCCGTATTTGACATTAATTTTTTCCTGATACACTTCTACGTTCATCTGACATACCGGGCATGGGGTAACAATCATGCCGGCACCGCCATCATAGGCTGCTTCATTAATGTCTTTAGCGTTCACATAACGAGGACTGGTTTTTATGGTTGCGGAGTAATTTCCAGCTTCACCCTGCAGATCTGTCACTTCCGCCATGGTCAGAACAGTAATGTTCTTGTTGGCAGCCATACGGCGCTGATTGATTTCCAGACCACAGGTCGGGAAACACAATTTAGGAAAGTATTTATAAAGTTTGGTTACGCGACCACCAACAGAGGGTGTCTTTTCAATAACAATAACCTGTTTGCCGACTTCAGCAGCTTCTAACGCAGCAGTCATGCCACTAATGCCACCGCCAACAACCAGAATTGTCTGATTTGTTGCAACTATGTCCGACATCTTATTCCTCCGAAGGATTTCTGTCAGTTTGAAAGCCCAGTAGTTAGTGATTAAACTTAACAATTAACAGACTAATCTAACCACCTGAGCTAAACTGTTAAAAACAACTAACAATAAATGCAACTAAATAAACCATATTATTAGAGAACTTTGCACGATGTAGATTTTTCGTTGTAGCAAGGCAAAGATGCTTCGTGCAAAGCACTTTACTAAAAGATCGGTTTTACCTGTTTCATGCAACCATCACATGGTGTGATTCAAAGACCAGTATGAAAAAAAAACTTCTTCTATCGTGTTTAGCACTTCTGTTTATTTCTTCAGGCGCTTTAGGCCAAAACACAGACGAAATAAGCTCTACCTCCTTCGATAATTCATCATCAACTCACCGCTCTGACAAAATACAGGATACACACAACAAACAAAGCGCGCTGGTACTAGCAAAAACCAGCACTAATATGGTTAATAGTGATGACCTCCCGCAGCCTTTTTCCGATGCCATTAATAGTAAGCAAACGAAAGCAGACATTTACCCCTCACCAACACAAACTTTTTCAGATGAAGAATTAAATGCACTTCGACAGTTATTTTTGCAAGCCGAAAATGCGATTAAAAAGAACAATGATGCTGAATATTTTTTACTTGCAGAGCAACTAAAAGACTACCCCTTACAGCCCTACCTTCAATACCAGTGGCTAAAAAAGCATCTGGATAATGAAGCACAAATAAAAAAATTTCTGCTGCAGCACAAAGATTCACGTTATGCCGGAAAATTAAAACGCAAATGGTTATATCATCTGGCAAGACACAAACAGTGGCCACTTTTTTTGCAGTTTTACAGCGACAGTAAAGAAACAAAACTTAACTGCTACCACCACATTGCTCAATTTAATACCAGAAACAAACTTGCCGCTCTAAATGGCGCAAAAAACTTATGGGACGTTGGTTACTCACAACCGCGTGAGTGCGACTCATTGTTTGTCCTGTTAAAAAAGTCCAGCCTGTTTACTCAGGATTTACGTTGGCAACGATTTGATGGGGCACTGCGAAACAATAAAACCGGCCTTGCTGTTTACGTTAAAAATCTTATGCCACAGGCTTACCACGCCACTGCACAGCTATGGTTAAACTTACATCGTAACCCCTCACGTTACATACCACGTTTGTTAAACCTGACTCAAACAACTCAGTCAGCTTTGATGTTCAGCCATGCCGTCGACCGGCTAGCCAGCAACAACGTGAATACAGCCATTGAAATATGGGATGCAAACAAACAGAGCTTTAATATTGATAAAAAAACGACTAACAGGTTAGAAAAACGACTGGCCTTTAAATTAGCCTTCGAACGTGAAGCCGGTGCTTACCAACGCTTTAGCCAGCTGGATGCAAACGATTACAGTAGTCGCGCATGGCGTGTACGGGTGGCACTATCTGCACAGAACTGGCAGAACGTGCTGACTGCGATACAGGCGCTAAATGAGATTGAAATAAAAAAAGAAAAATGGCAATACTGGTTAGCCCGCGCTTACCTGGAAACAGACGGGGTTGAAAAAGCGCAAACCATTCTAACTGAGCTTTCAAACAAACGAAGTTATTATGGTTACCTTGCTGCCGACCGGGTCAATACTTTATATCAGCTATCTGATAATCCGGTGGTGGTATCGACAGAAGAAATTAGCAGGCTTAAATACCAAAAAGAATATCGCATCGCTTACGAATTGAAAATACTGGGCAGAGAAACGGAAGCAAAACTGCAATGGTGGCACGCTTTACGCCAATCAAATAAAACTGAAATTATTACTGCGGCAAAATTAGCACAGCAATGGCAATGGGATGAAATTGCAATTTTCACCATTGCCAAAGTAAAACACTGGGATGACATTGAAATGCGTTTTCCACTCAGCTTCGCTGACAAAATACATGAAAATTCAACACAGCAAAAACTTAATCCGGCAATTTTATTCGGCTTAATTCGCCGCGAAAGCGCATTCAATAAAAAGGCACACTCTCCTGCAGGCGCACGTGGGCTAATGCAGATTATGCCGCAAACAGGGCGGCAGATCGCCAGAGAGTTTAATGAACACTGGCACGGCAGCAACAGTCTGTACAACCCGGCAATAAACCTGCGATATGGTTCCTATTACTATCAAAAATTATTAACCCGGTTTGATGGCAATTATAGCATCGCACTGGCTGCCTATAATGCCGGCCCAAATCGGGTAAAAAAATGGCTACCAGAAAGCGAAGCCTTACCCGCTGACATCTGGATTGAAACCATTCCGTTTCACGAAACCCGTGAGTATGTGAAAAATGTGCTGGCCTATGCATTGATATACCAACAACGGACACAACGCAATGAGCTGTCAATGAGCAAGCTGACTCAGGATGTGTTGCCGCTAATAGAAATATCTGAAAACAGCATAAAGAGTCGCTCTAAAAATGTTGCTAATTGAAAAGCAATACTAATAAACTGAAGCACCCTGAACCTGTAATTTGAAAGAGACAAACCATGACAGCAGTTGACTCGTTATTTGCCCAGCAGAGAACCTAACAGGCCACGAACAAGCCGCCTGCCTAGCGAGCTACCGACTGAACGCATTGTGCTTTTAATCATAGCTTCAGCCATCGACTGACGAGGTCGACCGGCACGACGACGAGGCCGCTTAGCCTTTTCTTCAGCCAGCCTTTGTTTCTCCAGCTTCACCTGTTCGCGAGACTGCTGCAACTGGTGCTGTTTTTCATCGGCACGCTTTTTCAATAGCTCAAATGCCGATTCTCGATCCAGATCCTGAAAATAACGGCTGTACAACGGAGAGCGTTTAATCATATCCTGTCGGCTTTGTTGATCAACTGGACCAATTTGAGATTCAGGCGGTCGAATCAGGGTTTTTTCTACCATACTCGGCGAGCCATCCGCCTGCAAACTGGAGACCAAAGCAACACCCGTGCCGAGCAAACCTATTTCCTGTTTTATATTCAGTTTCGGGTTTGGTCTAAAGGTTTCAGCGACCGCATTAACGGCTTTTTTATCCTTCGGCGTAAAAGCTCTTAACGCATGTTGTACGCGCAAGCCCAGCTGACCCAGGATGTCTTCAGGTATGTCCAACGGGCTTTGCGTCACAAAGTAAATACCCACGCCTTTGGAACGAATCAGTCGCACAATCTGCTCAATCTTGTCAACCAATGCTTTGGAGCTTTTATCAAACAGCAGATGAGCTTCATCGAAAAAACACACAAACTTAGGTTTTTCGGCATCGCCGACTTCTGGCAGGTTTTCGTACAGTTCAGATAGAAACCAGAGTAAAAATGCGGCATAAACACGAGGTGACTGAGTGCTTAACCGGGTAGCATCAAGAATATTGATCAACCCCATACCGGAAAAATCGGTAATCATAATATCACTGAGATTAAGTGCAGGCTCACCAAAAAATTGATCCGCTCCCTGCTGTTCAAGCACTAGCAATTTTCGAATAATAGCGGCAACACTGCTCGATGAAATATTGCCGTAATCTGACTTTAACTGTTGCGCATTATCAGTCATCCAGTTAAGCGTCGCTTTTAAATCTTTCAGATCCAGCAGCAACATACCTTCTTCATCGGCCAGATCAAAACAGGCGTACAAAATGCCCGACTGAGTATCATTCAATTCCAGCAGGTTAGATAACAACAATGGCCCCATGTCCGAAATTGCAACACGTAATGGCAAGCCCTGCTTTTCAAACACATCCCATAAAACAGTAGGACGGGCACTTGCCTTATAACCTTCAATAGCAATAGATTGAATGCGCTCATCTATCTTTGCGTGAGGTTTTCCCGGTTGCGACAAACCAGCCAAATCACCTTTAATATCGGTTACAAAAACGGGGACACCAATACTTGAGAAGCCTTCTGCAAGTATCTGCAAGGTAACCGTTTTACCGGTTCCAGTTGCGCCTGAAATAAGCCCATGACGATTGGCCATACTGGCATCTAATTGAATTTGGCCCTGATCCGAGCCACCGATGAGAACAGTAGTCTGAGTCATTATTATCCGTTAACTCCCTTTATAAATTTTCACAGCATACAGGATGACAAACAAAAAACACAGGTCAAAGAATATATGCGGGATCCCTGTTTTTTTGAAAGCATGTAATAATCCCACAGCTTGCCAATTATGTTACATTTCTAATCACTGCTGTCCCGTTAACTTTGGTCATGTTAAGCAGAAACCATTGCTGTACTTAAAATATGCACCTACATAGAGTCCGAAACATGAATTGTAAGCTGCTGCTGTGACCGAATGCTAATAGAGATGCCCAATACTTTGTTTTTTGTGTTTTAGATATAACATGAGACCTTTGCACGAGTAGTGGCGCACGAATATGCCATTCACGAAGCTAAGCATCTAAAGGTAAAAATTTGAAACCACTATCATCTCGAGCAGAGGGAAAAATAACATAAACAGGCTAAACGATTTGAATATTAGCCCCGAAGAGGTGAGGCATATGGGTATGCCAAATAATAAAATGCTTTGTGCAAAGTTCTCAATATAATAATTTAAAATTATAGGCAGCTCAGGATTAATTCAGATGGCAGACCAGAACCAGTTTAAATTCATTCGTTCAATACCATATTTAAACACCCTGTTTAACCCTTCAGGCAAAGCAGAGAGTCTGCAATATTGGCGCGAACACATTATAAGTACGATGTATGTGATCTTTGTGATCTTTGGATTTATCGCTTATGTACCCAGCGTCTACTTTGCTATAACAGGTCAAATATGGCTTTTAGCCATTGTCGATACCATCGCTTATGCATCAATCGTGTTTGTTCATCTCTCAAATAGATTCAGCTTTACATTCAAAGCCTACTTTATCCTGTTCATATTTTATCCTGTTCATATTTTATCTAATTTCGTTCTCGTTGCTGTTTAATGTAGATGCCAGTTACTCGATAATGTGGTTTTTCAGCATCCCGATAATCACTTCAGTTTTATTGAGCATGAAAGCATCAGTTGCCGCTCTTGCTGGCAATGTATTGATGCTTGGTCTAACGGCAGTGTTAATCAGTAATAATATCGTAGCCTGGGGACCAGCAGAGATCGGTCGCTTAGAAGGATGGTTTATTCTCTCCGTTAATTTTATGTTTTTAAATATTGTTGCTACTTTTTCTGCAGCCATACTGGTTGAAAAACTGGTACTCACTATCGAGCAGACAACAAAAGCAAACAAGGAGCTGGATACTGAAAAGAAAAAACTAGAACTGGAAATTAAACACCGGATAAATGCAGAAACCGAAAAAAAAGCAATCGCCAAAAAACTGGATCAATCTCAAAAGATGGAAGCTGTTGGTTTGATGGCTGGTGGTGTTGCTCATGATTTAAATAACATCCTCTCTGGCATCATTAACTACCCTGAGCTATTACTCAGGAAACTGCCACAGGACAGTGAGCTTCGAAAACCATTAAATGCAATTTTAAATTCTGGCAACCGTGCAGCTGAAGTTGTCTCTGATTTATTAACTGTCGCCAGAGGCGTCGCAAGCACAAAAAAATCACATAATCTAAATACAATTATCAGTGAGTATCTTGAGTCAGCTGAAGCAAAAAAACTATATTCACTCTATCCTGGTATCAGCATCAATACAGAACTGGATCAGAATATAAAAAATATTCTGTGCTCATATACCCATGTATTTAAAAGCCTGATGAACCTTATAATCAACAGCGCAGAATCAATCGCAAGCGAAGGTGTTATCACAATCTTCAGCCGTACTGAAATAGTTAAAAATGATAATAAAATACCAGGGTTAGCCATTGGCACTTATACAGTGCTTGAAGTGATTGATTCGGGTAAAGGTATTTCTGAAAATGACCTGGATAGAATTTTTGAACCTTTCTATACAAAAAAGGTAATGGGCAGAAGCGGAACAGGCCTGGGTCTGGCCATTGTCTGGAATACAGTTCATGAACATAATGGACATGTCAGCGTTTCCAGTGACGATTCATCCACACGTTTTAGTCTTTATTTTCCGGCCACTGAAATAAGTGAGGAAGAACCCGCAGAATTACAGTCTATAGAACAGCAAATGGGCCATGGTGAAATCATCCTGATTGTAGATGATGATGCAACGCAAAGAGATATTGCATCAGAAATGCTGATGTTTCTGAATTACAGCGTCACATCAGTCAGTTCCGGGGAAGCCGCTGTTAAATATCTGAAAAATAATGAAGCTGATCTCATTTTACTGGACATGATTATGGCACCTGGTATGAGTGGCCTGCACACCTATCTTGAAATAATTAAATTTAAACCTGATCAAAAAGCAGTTATCGTTAGTGGCTTTTCAAAAAATAAAGATGTAAAAGATGCTCAGAAATCAGGTGCCGGGGAGTTTATAAGCAAACCGTACACGCAGGAAAAAATTGCTGCCGCTATTAAAAAATGTTTATTAGAATGATTTACAAACGTAACAAGTATCATAGGGTAACTACAACCCACCGAATGCAATAGAGGTATAAAAAAAATCATTAAGGACTTTGACCCTTAAAATTACCTGATTAGCCATAAAAGCCAGCTATGTTTATATTTTCATTGCAAAACAACAGCTTAACTTGCTACTGTCATCTCGACCAGAGGGAGAGATCTTATATCACGGTAGCTCAAGATCTCTCCCTCTGGTCGAGATGACAGTGGCTTCAAGTTTTTACCCTTTAGTACAAAGGTCGCTAGTTAAATTTCACCCGTAAAAGAAAGCACTACTCTTCGCCCTACCTACAGGAATAAACCGCAGGCCGGGCAATAAAGAGAACAGCAGAACAAAGAACCAGTTTAAGCTGCCACCGGAAGCAGCAGAACCTTCTTTTTCAATCGTCGCCTGTTGCAGTTGAAACGTTACTATTGCAATATTGGAGTCGATCTGACCATCACTGACCAGGTAAGAAAAACTGTCTGCACCCACTGCGCCCGCATCGGGTGTATAAGTATAAAAGCCCGTAATGGTATTACTAATTACCACGTTGCCTTTACTGGCATTGCTGACAACAGAATAATTTAGCAAATCATCATCGGCATCAACCGCATTCAGTGTGCCAGTTACTGGTGTATTGTTAAAAATACTGAGATTGACACTCATCGCCACCGGTGCCTCATTAACTGATTCTATAAACAGTGTAACGGTAGCAATACCGGAATCAAGTAAGCCATCATTCACTTTAAAGGTAAAACTGTCCATACCGGTTTCACCTGCATTCGGGCTATAGCGATAAGCGCCAGTACTCACATTTGTGATAACAGCAGTTCCCTTCCTGGCTTTTTCGACAACACTAAAAATCAGCGAGTCAGCATCACGATCATTAGCACTAAGAATGCCATTCACCACAATATTTTCGTCAGTATTAACATCACCATCGTTTGCCTCCGGTGGGAAATTCACCAACACAATATTCACCGAGACGGTTGCCAGGTCAGAATCAAGCAGGCCATCGTTTGCTTTAAAAGTAAAGCTATCCGCTCCAGTGACACCGGGGTTTGGTGTATAACGGTAGCTGCCTGTACTGGCATTAGTAATTACAGCCAAGCCTTTACGAGCATTCGTAATAATTCGGTAATTCAGGGCATCTCCATCACCATCCGTCACATTTAAGCCACCATCAACAGTTATGTCTTCAAAAGTATTGAGGGCACTGTTAAAGCTTACCGGAGCCACATTCACTAAAGCAATATTCACCGAAACGACTGCCACATTCGAGTCCAGCAAGCCATCATTTACTTTAAAAGTAAAACTGTCTGCACCAGTTGCATTGGCATTGGGTGTATAGGTATAAGTACCGGTACTGGCATTGGTAATAACAGCTGTGCCTTTATTAGCGTTATTGACAATAAAATAAGTCAGCTCATCAGCATCTATATCACTCGCCAGCAGTACGCCATTTTGTGCTACATTTTCATCCGCACTCAAATTTGCAGCCGCTGCCACCGGTGCATCATTCACAGCGGCAATATCGACATTAACCGTTGCAATATTGGAATCAAGCTGGCCATCATTGACTTTAAAGCTAAAACTATCCACGCCGTTGGCATTGGCATTGGGCGTATAACTATATGCGCCCGTACTGGCATTGGTAATCATCACCATGCCGATAGCACCATTGGTGATAATGCTATAGCTAAGCAAATCACCGTCACCATCAGTGGCATTCAGCGTGCCGGTAATGATGAGATCTTCGTTGGTATTCACAGTAACCGCATTTGCTACCGGTGTCAGGTTCACGTCTATTATGGTCACGCTCACGGTTGCTGTGCTGGAATCCTCCAGACCATCATTGACCTTGAAGGTAAAACTGTCCGCACCGAAAACTCCTGTATGCGGCGTATAGCTGTAAGCACCCGTGTTTGCATTGGTGATCACCACTGCACCTTTAGCAGCCTCAGCAACAATAGTATACGTCAGTGTGTCGCCGTCATCGTCGGAGGCACTCAGTGTTCCGGTGGCGGCCTGGTCTTCGTTGGTGCTCAGGCTGGTACTTGTGGTAACAGGTGTGGTATTGCCGGTTGCCGCTAACACCGCAGCGGTAGCATCGATAATTCCCGCACCACAGGTTGCCGTGGTACATGAAGCATCAGGAAAAGCACGTGCAGACGTTATAATGTTACTTGCTACCTGCGCTGCGCTCTGTGTTATATCAATAGACCATACCAGAGAGGCAATGCCGGAAACATGCGCCGTAGCCATACTGGTGCCGAACAGGTTGCCGTAGATATGGTTAACAGGCACAGTGGCACCATCATTTTTGGTTGAGAGTATCTGGTTGCTACTGTCACCACCGGGCGCACTGATGTCAACGCTTGCACCGCTGTTTGTGTATGATGCTTTTGCTCCGCTGCGTGTTGTGGCCGCAACCGTAAACGCACCAACACAGTTCGCGGGATGATAATTCTCTGCGTTCGCGGCATTATTACCTGCGCCGGCAATAATCAGTGCTCCCGCATTTACCGCATCAGTTACCGCCGCCTGCACAAAACTCGGGCAGCCACCGGCACTGGCAAGACTGAGATTAATGATATGTGCGGGATTCATATTAATGGGTGCGCCAGCAACGTCGACACCTGCAGCCCAACGTAAACCGTCAACCATATCCGCAGTAAAACCACCACAGGCACCAGAAACGCGTACCGGAAGAATTTTTGACACCCAGTTAACACCGGTTATACCCGTATTGTTATCAGAAACCGCGCCAATGATGCCAGCAACATGGCTGCCATGCCAGGTGCTGTTTGTTGCGGCACACAAATTACCTGCTGAGTAATTACCGGGATCAGAAGCATCGCTATCGTTGCCGTCACCGTCATTGGCAAAATTCGTCAGCGAAATAAAATCATAACCAGGCACGGTACGCCCCATTAAATCAGGGTGGTCGAGCAACACCCCGGTATCAACAACCGCCACCACAATCGCGGCATCACCGGTGGTTATATCCCAGGCATTTTGCAGCCGTGTGCCACCTGCATCTTCAACAAAATGCCACTGCTGAAAAAACTGCGGGTCATTGGGTACCAGTATCGGTGTTACCCATAAATCCGGCTCGGCAATATCAACCAGAGGATGACGCTGTAAATGTTCTACCACAGCATAAACTTTTTTCAATGGCAGCGTGTCTGACATAGTCAACACATGAGCGCTACCGGACATAGTACGAAACCATGACAGCTCTACTCCTGCGGCCTTGCTCAGACTGGCCAGAACCGGCGCTGTTGGTTTAGCCACCGGATCATGCAGACGCACCATCAAACGGTGGGTGTATTGTGATCGATCCGATGTTATTGATAAAAAATCAGACTTTTGTGTTTGCTTATAAAAACCAGCAGCTAACAGGTAGCTAGCAATGACACACAGGAAAAATGTAATTACCTGTTTGATCAGACTATTGAAGGTGAATGCTGATTTCACAATAACTGATTATTGAGATGAAAAGAAAGCTTTGCACGAAACACCTTTATCCGTTATTGCCATTTCGACCAGAGGGAGATCTTAGACTACCGCTGCTTAAGATCTCTCCCTCTGGTCGATGACAGTGATATTGAGCTTTTACCCTGTCGTAAAAAAGTCTCGAAAAAAAATACTGACCACGTAGGTTGGGCACGTTTTTTGTGCCCACGCGGGACAATAAAACAGCAACACCCATAAACGCTATGTATAAACGCCATCACGCGTGGGCACAAAAAACGTGCCCACGCTACATGACTAAATCACCTTGAATCGCAGAAATAATTATACCTAAGCCGTTATTGAACGACCATGTATAAATAACAATCAATATAATGTTACCTAATTCGACTGCCACTCGGCTGTAATTTATCTCGTTACCACGCAGTGCGTGGTAACGAGATAAAAAGGCTAAAGTGTCAACAAATTTAACGCTTTTTCCTGATATTTATTGCGTTTTACTAATTTATCTATATATTACATACAGTTAAGTAAGTGTAACACTGTATTTTTGTGTAAGTTATTCCGACGA
>CAZALW010000077.1:0-11189 GCA_964485705.1 uncultured Thiotrichaceae bacterium | reverse complement strand
ACAACTTTTCCATACTCGGCATTTCCTTGAGGCATGGTGCGCACCAGGTGGCCCAAAAGTTAAGCAAGACCAGCTTGCCTTTATAGTCCACCAGAGCGGCATCACCACCTCGAAGATTTTCTGTAGTAAAAGCAGGCGCAGCATATCGCTCAGATTCAGTCACCACCAATAAGTTAGCAAGTGGCGCTTGAGCGTGGCCCATGCCACTGAAAATAAACAGCAATGAGAAAATAATGAGTTTGTTCATAAAATATCCTAATTAGCCGCAAAGGTCAGCTTATGAAAGTTATGCTGACCTTTGCGGCTAATCACGTAAAATACAATTACTAGCTGAACCCGTATCTTCATGATAGATTCAGCTAGTAATTACGAATCAACCATTTGCTATCTCGACCAGAGGGAGAGATCTTATACCACAGTGTATTAAGATCTCTCCCTCTGGTCGAGATGACATCTGCACTTTTTGTTATATCTAATTCGTAATTAGTAATTAGTAATTCGTAATTAGTCCTAAGCCGCTTTGACCTCGTTCCCACGCACTGCGTGGTAACGTAGTAGCAAACGCAACAGCGTTGTATCAACGCATAAAAATAGTAGGCTAAGGTGATAAGCTGTTAACGCTGGTGCGTTAATCACTGCGTTCCCACGCAGTGCGAGGGAACGAGATCGGTTTGCTACTAAGTAAATGGAGCTGCGACAAGTTATTGAATTAAATATGATTTAGCTCTTAAGTCAATGGCAGTGACGCTCTGCGTGGAAATGCATACCACTCTCAGTTATACCGTACAAACAATTTGAACCGCACTCGTCGGAATGGTCGGCATACGTTCCCACGCAGTGCGTGGAAACGAGAAATAAGATACCTCCCCCTGATCGAGATGACAAACGCTCGATTCGTAATTCGTAATTCGTAATTAGTAATTCGTAATTAGTCCTAAGCCGCTTTTGATGCTTTATTACCCGTGCGCTGAATAATAGGCAATATTTCTTTTATCAATTCATCTGCACTAAATTTTGGAATAAACCGATTAGCACCGACTTTTTTCACCATGTTTTCATTAAACACACCACTTAATGATGAATGTAATAATACATACAGATCTTTTAATTTGGGGTCGCGCCTGATTTCAGAAGTCAGTGTATAACCATCCATTTCAGGCATTTCAATATCCGATATCACTAAAGCAATGCGTTCACTAATTGGTATTTCCTGTTGCGCCCATGATTTAAGTTGTTCAAGTGCAGATTTACCATCGTTTAGTGTTGTGCATTCAATACCTACTTGCCCTAATGCTTTGCTTATCTGGCTGCGGGCGACTTTTGAATCATCGACTACTAGCACATGACGTAATTGATCTTCTTCAATATGTACTTTTTCTGTTATCGAACTGGAAACCATTTCAGGTTCGCCCATCACTTCTGTTAAAACATGTTCAACATCAATTAACTGAACCAGTTCACCATTTACATTTGTCACTGCATTAATGTAACTGTCTACATCTGTACCTTCCGGTGGAAGACGAATATCCTGCCATTTTAAATTGACGATGCGCTCAACAGCTTGCACCATAAAACCCTGAATACTACGATTAAATTCGGTAATAATGACATAACTTGTCGCATCACTCTTAATTGCCGGCCCCTTAATGGCCAGGCCAAGATCAATAACAGACAAGGTTCTGTTACGAACGTTTGAAACCCCTCGTACCACAGGATGTGCAGAATGTACCGTGGTTAATTTCGGACAACGAATAACTTCGCG
Organism: uncultured Thiotrichaceae bacterium; assembly: GCA_964485705.1. GTDB lineage: Bacteria > Pseudomonadota > Gammaproteobacteria > SZUA-229 > SZUA-229. The sequence continues at coordinate 9,427 of CAZALW010000077.1, read as the reverse complement.
TACTTTAAAAACATTAATGCCATACAGTGCGCCATCCTCCAGTCGGAACATGAGTAATTCCAGGCGGTTTTTGCCGACTAGCTGCGTACGCTGATTAATGCCATCGAGTATGTTATTCATGATGTTTTCTCATCGATTGTTTAGTGCATAGCTACTATATCGACAGAAAACTTAATTTCTTGAGGGGTTTTTATTAATTACTAATGAGGTTTTTAATTATGCGACATGCAATTGCAGCAAGGTTGGGGTGAATGTTTTTTATGAACCCCAACGAACTGAGTCATTATATGATTTTTAATCAAACATGCACTAAAGATCGTTTGTTAGGGAATGATTTTGTTTGCCCGGCATTGTCATATAATTCGGAAGAAGCCGATGTAGCCGGTGCAATGCCACGTAATATATCCAGGGCATGGCGTGATTGCCTGGAAACCAGCTCAACGATACGACCGTTAACGCGATTTTTATCACGGCACTGTTCAGCTATATTTACCAGCTCATTCCACAAGCTGGTGAGCTGCCCATTACCATTAAATGCAGCGCATGCGTTTTGTTCGCTTTTATCAGTATCGACATTCGATTTATCAAAAGTGATGCCAAAAGAAGCAAACAACTCTTCTCGCTGCTGGCTAATGATTTCAAGCTGTTGTATTTTTTCCTGTTTTTCTTGTACTATTTCTTCAAGTGTCGCTGTATGATGCTCCGCAAGTGCTTCATATTCGAGATCTAATGCTTTTAAAAGAAGATGCGCGCACTCAACTTCTGTTTGAAGTATTTTCTTTATTTCCTGTTGCTGATTCTCTGACGAAGTAATCATGTAACACCATTATTTTATTGGTTAGCATTTATTTAGTACACGTGTATTGGTACACCTTTACCAAACCATTATTTTGCCTGTAGAGACGTTGCATGCAACGTCTCTACTTAAGATTTTAATATGCTTTCAAACTGCATCATTTTATCTGCTATTTTCTTAGGATCAACTTCATAAGAACCATTATTTATAGCTTGTTTAACCTCTTCAACACGCTGCATATCAACGACTGGTGCAGCATCACTTACATTGCCCATTTTTCCGAGCTGAGCTGCATTGTCAGAAATACTGACGGTATCAGCAGTTGATGACTTACCTGTTTCTGTATTTGCAGGTTGTTGCTGAACTTGTTTTGTTGCCAAACTTTCGTCAGGTGGACTATGCACCCTGGCAGATGATGATATCCCATTGATATCTATAGACATAATGTCACTCCTAAATAATTGTTATTACTTCGTCATACACAATATCGGCAGCAAATGTAAAAACTTTAATACTGTTTGATTATTTTTTTAAATGTCGACTTTCACGTCACCTGATGGCATTATGACACCTTCCAGTTTTTTCCCGGATTTTATATTTTTTACTTTTATACGCTCACCAACAGCACCACTGGCTAATGCTTTGCCTTCCATACGCACCACCATTCGTCCAGAGCGCGCCACAATGCTTATTTGTTGTCCACGACTTATAATCTGTGGACTTTTTAGCATGGCGGGCGTTAATACCACTCCCGTTAAAACCCGTCTTTTAAGCTTCTTACCTGTTCCATCTTTTATCGTTTCAAAATACCCATAGTGTAATTTAGCGACATCCGTTTTTTGCAGCTTTATATCTGATGCTGTTAACACTGCTCCTTTTTGCAGTTGTCGCGTGGCGACCAGTACTTTCTTAAAAACACTGATGGTTACCGGCACATTTAACGACCAGGAATTAGTGCTAGTACATTTTACACCAATCGTTGTTTTGCCCAGATTACGGCTGCCCTTTGGTAAAAATGCCTGCAGAGGTTTGCTGCAGCGTTTAAGTTTCAATCTTGAGTCCAACGACCCTACTTTAACTGTTGCCTGTAGCGATTGCTGCGATATCACCTGACTACGAACAAAATCACCCGCTGCCTGGTAAATGCTTTGGTGGCTTTGAAAACTCGCCGCCACCGCGGTAGTCATTCCCATGAATGACCCTATGCAGAGACAGGTAAAGGTAATAAATTTACTTAGCCGGAATAATCTAATCATAAGAATACATGCCTCTGTATATTAATCAGCTTGAAGATTAAACTGTGTTGAATGTTTGTTACAAGTTACAAGTTTGCATTACCAGTTTCGTAATTAGTAATTAGTAATTAACAACACTAACTCTTTCTTATCCAGCCACCTGGCAAGCCAAACTCATGGTCAGCTCTATGTACAAATGTTTTTGCCTCAGTCCTGCTGTTAAAACCGTCAACAATTAACCGGTATATATAATTTCCATTTACCTTTACCTGCTCAACCATTGGCGACAAGCCTACTGCATATAACGGCTCTAAGGCTTTGTTTGCCTTATTTCTATTTGTAAAAGAGGCAATATTTGCAACCCACCCAGTAGTCACAACGGCAGTTATTGCTGCGCTAGTGGTCTGATTTTTTATATCTGTATTTTCATCATTTCGCTTATTATCAGTTACCACCTTCAATTTCTCTTTTGCAATTTTTAGCTCACTTTTTAATGCCATTATTTCATTTTCCATCATGCCAATATCGTTATTAGTGGCTGACTGCTGAACAGGTTCACTTAGTACCTGTTTATCAGGTTTCGCTGCTATAAGTGTGCTGTCTTTAATAAATTCAATATCCTGCTTTACCTCTTTTAATGTTCTTTTGAGGCTTCTAAATTTGGGCGATAATTCACTGGTATAAGAATCAATCGTGTCCAGAACTTCGTCATCGAGTGAATTTAGTGAAACTTCCAGTTGGTTTGTTCGCGCATCAATTCTGAATAAAAAAAACATGATGAACACAACGACAAATGAAATAAGTGATAATTGAAGCCATGCGTCCTTAGCCTTATTTAGTGCTATTACTGCTGCAGCTTTATTTCGATTTTTCATTATTGCACCGCCGTCCATGGCTCCTTGCGCCATAACGCGAGCATGGCCGTCCTTCCTGGACATAATTTCTGCTGCAAAATCAGGCTTTTTTTTCTTGCTGTTTAATGACTCGCTTGTCTGCTCACTTGTCTGTTCATTAGATGTTTTGTCGGTTTCATCTGACCTTAAATTAATTAAATTATCTCGCTTTGGTGATGCAGTGTGAGATTGCACACGTGCATCAGCAGGTGGATTAATATGTGAGCTAACATGTGTCTCAATACCCGAATGAACACGAGCGGGGCCATCATCCTGTATCTGTGACAATACACTGCTTATATTTCTATTGTCTGCGGCTGAATTTTGATTAGTTGCATTCTGATTAAATGCGGTCGCCATGTCCGAATAATTTGTTTGTTGTTTCATCTTTACCTCTACCCTGTGTGAGTACTGCTGGTAAATGAATCGGCATAAATGCGGTCTTTACCCAGCATCTTTGCATGAAACATGGCTTTATCCACTCTGTCTATCAACTTTTCTACCGTATCACTTTGAGTAACGGTTACCACGCCGACACTTAAAGTGAATGAGATAAGTTTGTCTTCACGCTCATCGGTTAGGGTACATGCTCTGGATAAAACAAAATCTTTTATCCTTGTCGCTGCAATTTCGGCTTCTGCCTTATCTGTGTTAGGTAGAAAAACAAGAAATTTATCACCTCCAACACGGTAAACGATATCACTATTTCGTGCTTTCTCAGTTATTCGATTAGCAACTTCACGTAGTATTGCATCACCAGCCTGACGACCATATTGAGTATTTATATTGTCAAAATTATCGAGATCTAACATTAATAATGAGAAAGGATTTTTATAGCGGCGCGAACGTTTTATTTCAAGATCGACAATATCATGGTAATAACTGCCATTTCTTAAACCCGTTAACTCATCACGTTGTGCTAACCGAATAGCTTGTTGATGACGTAAAGCATTACGTAAAGGCAAGGTCAAGCCTGCCAGCATGGTTTCAATGATATCCAGCTCGTGATTTGTTAATTTACTATCACGCGTAATACGTATCACACCCAGAGACAAGTCTTCATGTTTCAGCGTATATTCACAATGATGCCTGCCGCTAAAGCCATTCACCAGAAAGCTTTGGGCTTCCTGATTTTCGTACTCGATACTATCGCACGGTACTGTTGTTCTTAGCTCATTGATAAAGGTATTGAACAACTGATAAAAATCGAGGTTTTCATGCAAGTGGCTGGATAGTTTATTATCGCACTGCCTTCCCGCATCACTGCTAGACACTGTCTTATCCTTGAAAGAAAAATTACTACCAGCCAAAAAACCTGATTCCAGATTTATACTGCCCTGTTGTTCCTGTTCCAGCCTCGCATTGTGTAACCTTATGTTTGCTTCAGCCATGTTGCTTGCCTCTGTTGTATTGAGCTGTATATTTACTTGAAAATGTTTACCAATATATGGAAGCAACAACTGTGCCAAATAAAATAAAACAGAAATAACAAACACTTACATGACTTTTTATCGATGCGGCAAAATATTGTCACCATATGCGCAGACTAGTATTGATAAATCACAGGATAAAAGACAGATTATTGACGAGGAAAAACAGCTACTTCACAGGAATACAGCTCACTTCTAAGTAACTTAAAAACATAGTCCGCGAATAACGCGAAAACCGCGAAAAAAACAACACAAAATTTTATTTTTTTACATTCCCCTCGTTCCCACGCACTGCGTGGTAATGTGTTTTTAACGCACCAGCGTTTAGTTTTATGTAACGCTGGTGCGTTAGTCACTGCATTACCACGCTGGTGCGTGGTAACGAGAAAAAAGACTGCGGGAATGACGGCAAACGCCACGAGTTATTGAGAAACTACAATGTACGCTACTAACGCAGCAACAAATGCAATTTTTTATGCATTACCGCATAATAAACCACGGGAATAACCAGCAATGTCAAAACAGTGGAAACCAGCAAGCCAAAAATTAAAGATATCGCCAGACCGGCAAATATTGGATCATCTATAATAAAGAAACCACCAAGCATTGCCGCAAGTCCGGTTAAGACAATGGGCTTGGCACGAACTGCTGCTGAGTTTATCACTGCCTGCTGAAACTCCATGCCTTCTCTCACCTGCTGATTAATAAAATCCACCAGCAAAATAGAATTACGCACAATAATGCCTGCCAGTGCAATCATGCCGATCATTGAGGTTGCGGTAAACTGCGCACCCAGTAAAGCATGACCGGGCAAAATGCCTATTATGGTCAACGGTATTGGCGCCATAATGACCAGCGGTACTTTGTATGAGTGAAATTGTGCGACTACCAGCAGATAGATCATCAACAAGCCCACCGCATACGCCATACCCATGTCGCGGAAAGTTTCATAGGTTACCTGCCATTCACCATCCCATTTCAGGCTGTATTCATAAGGATTATCCGGCTGTTGTGTAAACCATTGTTTCAGGCCGTTCTGCTCGTCTAATGTGGCCGATATGGCAAACATACCATAAAGCGGGCTATCAACATCACCGGCTATGTCCGCAGTGACATAAACCACGGGCTGCAGGTTCTTGTGATAGATATGTTGTTCACGCTCACCACGCTGAATATCAACCAGTTCGGTTATTGGCACCAGGTTGCCATTGACTGAGCGTACCTGCAGCGCCAGCACCTGTTCAATATCTGCTTTGTCTGCTTCCGCGTATTCGATACGAACAGGCACCGCATATTTAAGGTTTGCACCATGCAGATAGGTGACATCCCAGCCATTTAATACCGCTGCCAGTGCCTCAGCTATTACTTGTTGCGAAACACCTAGCCTGGCTGCTCGCGGGCGGTCGATAATAATATTCAACTTTTCTGCCGGGTAGCCCACGCTATCATCTATATCGACAATATTGTCTGTGCTTTCAAACACTGCACGTAATAGTTTTGCCTGTTGTATCTGCCCTTCATAGTCCAGCCCATAAACCTCAGCAACAATGGGGGACATGACCGGTGGCCCCGGTGGTATCTCTACAATTTTGACATTGCCATTATGTTTTTTTGCAATTTTTTGTAGTGGTTCACGCACTGCCAGAGCAATCTCATGGCTCTTACGCTGGCGAAGGTCTTTAGCGACCAGGTTGACCTGTATGTCGCCAAGGTTGGCACCTTCTCGTAAATAATACTGTCGCACCAGCCCATTAAAGCTGATTGGTGCGGCGGTACCGGCATAAACTTGATAATCCGTCACTTCATCAAGTTTGCCAATATACAAACCCATCTCATGCAATACCCGGCTGGTTTGTTCAAGACTTGTGCCTTCGGGCATATCAAGTACTATTTGAAACTCTGTTTTGTTGTCTGAAGGCAGCATTTTTAGCACAACTGCCTGCACAATCACAAGTGAAATAGCCGCTAAAATGAGTGCAATGATTGATGCCAGTAACAACCAGCGATTACGGTTGCCTTTTGCACCACCCAGAAACGGGGTCATGATACGAATAAAGAATTTTTCAATGGCTGGCTTTTTTAATGAATGATTTTCAGCCGAATCATGTTGTTTTACCTTCGCCAGAATAATGTTGCTCATCCAGGGAGTAAAAGCAAAAGCAATCAGCAGTGATGCCAGCATGCCCATACTGGCATTTATAGGAATAGGACTCATATATGGCCCCATTAAACCAGAGACAAATGCCATTGGCAGTAACGCAGCAATAACCGTAAAGGTGGCCAGTATGGTTGGACCGCCCACTTCATCAACTGCAACAGGAATCAGATCTGCCAGTTTCTGTTTGCCCAGCGCCATGTGACGATGAATATTTTCTACCACCACAATCGCATCATCAACCAGGATACCAATGGAAAAAATCAGTGCGAATAAAGAAACCCTGTTCAGGGTAAAACCATACGCCCAGGAAGCAAACAGGGTAACCAGCAGAGTCACCGCTACCGCTGCACCGACAATAAGCCCTTCACGCCAGCCCAGTGCCAGCATCACCAGCAAAATCACTGACAGTGTCACCATAATCAATTTCTGCATCAGCTTTTCAGACTTGTCCTGAGCCGTCACCCCATAATTTCGTGTAATGGTGACTTCAACATCATCCGGTATAAAAATCCCTTTTAATTCATCTAGACGATGAATCACCTGTTCGGCAATATCAACGGCATTGCTACCGGGCTTTTTGGCAATGGCCAATGTCACCGCAGGTTGCGGGTTATTTATGACGACGGTATCGGTATTATTGTGCAGTGCCGGATTACCTTTACCTTTGGCAATAGAAACATATTGTGATGGTGAGTCAACACCGTATTTTATGCTGGCGACATCCTGCAAATACACCGCTTTACCATCGAATACACCAACAATTAACTCGGCAATTTCTTCAGTAGCCGTTAGAAAGCTGCCAGCCTGCAATAAAATCTCACGATTATCAGCGGTTATGGTTAGTCCGGTAATGACACGGTTTGCCGAGCGTAAAGCATTACCCAGATCATTAATATCAATGTTATAACCCGACAGTGCCTGCGGATTGAGCACAACATGCATTACTCTTGTCGGACTGCCTATGGTGTAAATATCTCGTGTGCCGTCAATACGCTTGAGTTCTGTTTCCAGCGCATGCGCGACTTTACTTAATTCAAGCGCACCAAGCTCTGCGTTTTTCGACCACAAGGTAACACTGATAATAGGAACATCATCGATGCCTTTGGGTTTGATAATGGGCTGACCAACGCCAAGATTAGCCGGCAACCAGTCCTGATTTGAATACAGCTTGTTATACAGTCGAACGATGGCATCAGTGCGGTTTTGCCCAACCAGAAATTGCACGGTAAGCACTGCCATCCCCGGTGTTGAAGTAGAATAAACGTGTTCTATGCCGCTGATTTCTGAAATTACCTGTTGTGCGGGAATCGCCACAAGACTTTCCACTTCAGTGGCAGAGGCACCGGGAAAGGCGATAAATACGTTAGCGAAGGTGACATTGATCTGCGGGTCTTCTTCACGCGGTGTCACCAGAATGGCAAACACACCCAGCAATACACCAACCAGAGCAAGCAGAGGCGTAATTTGCGTGGTTAAAAAATGTTTAGCGATACCCCCGGAAATTCCTAACTTAGTCATCGGAATGTCCAGCTGAGCGTTGCTGCATTAATAAAATGCCAGCCTTGATTGGATCCAGCGCAACTTTCTCTCCCTCAGTCAGTCCGGACAAAACAACCTGTAAATCACCGTTAATGCGACCCATTCGTACATGCCTGAAATGAATCACACCATCTTCAGTCAGCACATAAGCCGCTGTTAGCTCAGAGCGTTGCACAATAGCTTGCTGCGCCACCATCAGCACTCGCTTTTCTCCAGTGACCAGTGATACTTTTACAAACATACCAGGAAACAAACCTTCAATCCCAGGTGGTAAATCCAGCCTGACTTTAAAGGTATTAGAAGCACGGTCAGCGATGGGGAAAATGGTAATTTTTTCTACCGCTACCCGAGTTTGACCACCACCTAAAGGAGCGTCAGTATGCACATACGCCATACCATACACACGAATTTTATTGATAAGACTCTGCGGCACATTGACGTTGACCCTGAGTTTATCCAGCGAAACACCCGTCACCAGTTTCGCTCCCGGCTGAACCGTTTCCCCCACTTCAACATGACGCTGCGTGACAATACCACTGTAAGGTGCTTTCACCCGGGTATGAGACAATTGCTCCCGTGCCTGTTCAAGATTAGCCCGCGCTGATTCCAGACGTGCTTTTGATGCAGATAATGCATGTGTCGCATCATCCATTTGTGCTTTGGCAACGACTTTTTTAGCGTAGATATCCTTAACACGTTGATATTCATCTTTGGCTTTTGCTAAATGAGATATGGCTTCTTTTTCACCTGCCAGTGCTTTTTTCAGGTTCGCCTGTTGTGACAGGTCTTTAAGGTAAACAATAGTACTGCCCTTTTCCACATAGTCATCAACATCAATCAGTATTTTCTGGATAGTGCCACTGGTCTGAGCAGATACGGTGGTTTTATGGATGGCTTCAACCTCACCATCTAAACGAAACTCACGCGTTAGCAGCTGCTGACTTACTTGCGCTGTTTCAAGTTGACTGCCAGGATTACTTGCGTGTGCAAGCTCAATTTGAACAAGTTGTGCAAACACAAGCACCAATATAAGTACAGGCGTAAAACCATATAACAGTCTCGTCGTGCCAGGTAATTGATTTCGCGGCCTGTATTTTAAATTAATCATAACTCCACCAAAAATGTAGAAGAAATCACATCATCATTATATATTTTAGTGTACTAAGGATCTGTACAGAAATAGCTTCCCGATCTAACTTGTCCTGCCGCCCCTCTTCTGCGTTACAGCAAAGGTTACATAGACTGACTATGTGCCCTTTGCTGTGCCTTGAAGAGAAACACCATTACTGCGCCATATCGGTAAGTTATTTCTTACCAGATCCTAGGAGCTTGTCCGAGAATAGAAATCGTAGCGAGGGGAAGCTGATTTGAGTCAG
>CAZALW010000076.1:4035-11277 GCA_964485705.1 uncultured Thiotrichaceae bacterium | reverse complement strand
CACAGCTTATAGGCGTTCAGTTTGCCGGACTTTCATCTGAACAGTCACAACATATTGGTCGCTGTATCAATGAACTCGAACGGGAGTTCATCGAGAAACGCGGGGTTTATAAATAAATGGATATAGCGAATATAATGCTTATGTTTCGCTATATCCACCAATAAAAACGGCGACTAAAATCCTTTCAGTTACTATATGGACATCTTACACTCTGCCTATTTACTCAGTAGTGCACTAAAACACAAGTAGCCACTGTATAAAAAATGCACTTATACCGCCTCACAATCTTCCTAGCAATGTGCTTCACACAAAGCGTTTATGCCGATCACATTGAGTCACAGCAACAAGATCCTGCTTATTCTCAGGGAATCATCACTTCTGACAGTGACATTAAATATGACCTCATCAGAGAAAAAGAAAATACTGGCTGGGCTTTATATGTAGATAATGATGTACTGATCTCTGGTGGGGAAATAGACCAGGATTACACTGGTGGTTTCTCGGTATCGCTTTCCGGCCTTCGCGCCACTGACTATTTATTATCAGTAGACGGTTTGCGGCAAACAGTAAGCGGCTGGTTGTCACTGGACAAACTGTACAAAAATAAGTCGCATTTTAATCTGCATAGTTTTAGCTTCGGTTTCACCTTATTTACGCCGTCGGATCTAAGCACTTCAGAACCCATTTTTGATGACCACCCTTATGCCAGTTATTTTTTTATTTCTAACACAAATATGGTTGTGGTGCCTGAAGATGACATTGTTTATCAAACGATACTTTCTATTGGTTTTTTAGGACTGGACGCTGCTGAAGATGTGCAAACATCATTGCATAATCTACTCGATGCGAATAAACCCATGGGCTGGGACAATCAGATTTCATCCGGTGGTGAACCTACCGCAAAATATACCTTTACAGCACAAAACATACTTAACCGCAGCCAGGGCAGTCAATATGCACGCCATGAATTTAAAATAACAGGTGAAGCTAATGTTGGTTTTTTAACCAATGCCTCGGTTGGTTTTAACTGGCGCTGGGGACGCATTACCACCCCATGGTGGAGTTTCAACCCACATCTTAGCGACTATATTAATATGGGTGCACCTATCACAAAAGAGACTGAAAAGACTCACAAGCCTGAATTTTACATCTGGTTTGTAGGCAATTATCAGCTTAATTTTTATAATGCCCTCTTGCAGGGGCAATTTCGAGATAGCGCCGTGACCTTTAGTGGTGATGAATTAGAGAGGACAACGACAGATCTATCGCTAGGAATTACACGAGAATTTACCAACGATATTCGAATCAGTCTGTTTTACCGACAACGCAGCGCCTCTTTAAAATTACCCGATGCACGCAAACCCAGATGGGGTGGCATAATAATCAGCAAATCTTTTTGACTGTGCTTTGTTACTTTATCCAGCCTGGCATAACTCGTGAAAAGCACTCATTTATGATTAAATACCTTCATGTTATCCACTCCCGAAAACAACATCTACAGCGTCAGTAGCCTCAACTTATCCGTAGCCAACCTGCTTGAACAGGAGTTTGCCTGGATATGGGTAGAAGGTGAGCTTTCTAATTTAGCGCAGCCCGCCTCCGGACATATTTATTTCAGCCTGAAAGATCATTCTGCGCAAGTCAGCTGCGCGATGTTTAAAGGTCGTAAACGTTCGCTTAAATTTCAGCCTGAAAATGGTAATCAGGTGCTGGTTCGTGCCAAAGTCAGTCTGTATCAGCCACGCGGCAATTACCAGTTGATCGTTGATCGTATGGAGGAAGCGGGTGATGGTGCCTTACGTCGTCAGTTTGAAGCGTTAAAGGTTAAACTTAGCGCTGAAGGTTTATTCGATGAAATAACAAAACAGACAATACCAAAATTACCTGCTTGCATTAGTATCATCACATCTAAAACCGGGGCGGCGATACATGATGTTTTAAGCGTGATTGAGCGGCGCTTTCCCAGCATTCCGGTTAAATTGTTTGCCGTACCGGTGCAGGGCTTTGATGCACCGCCAGCTATATGTAATGCTATAAAACGCATAGATGAACAGGTAGCCGCTGGCAAATTAAACTGTGACGTTATCTTGCTGGTTCGTGGTGGTGGCTCGCTGGAAGACCTGTGGTCATTCAATGAAGAAAGTGTGGCACGTGCTATTTTTGATTGCACTATTCCCATCGTTAGCGGCATTGGCCATGAAGTGGATGTCACCATCGCTGATTTTGTTGCCGATGTTCGCGCTGCCACACCTACCGCTGCGGCAGAAACCGTTACCCCGGATCAAACCACATGGCTGCAATCTTTTGACTGGTATCAGCAACAGTTACAGCAATTAATTAATAGTAAAATCAAACACAGCCAGGAAAAAGTGCAGTGGCTACAGCAAAGACTGCAACAACAACATCCTGAAAACCAGCTACAGCGTTACCAGCAACGCAGCCATGAGCTGATAAAACGTTTAATTCGGCAGCGCCAATCCATACTTGATTTTCGTTTTAGTCAATTAGCGACAAGTAATGCAAAACTCTATGCACAAAATCCCATCATTTTATTAAAACAAAAAAAACAAACCGCACAATTTTTAAATTCAAGATTGCAACAAGCGGCATTGAACCTGTTCTCACAAAAAAAATCACAGTTAAGCAATGCAGCAAAAACCTTAAATATTATAAGTCCATTACAAACACTTGAACGTGGTTATTCAATAACCATGGACAACAAAGGCGTGGCTGTTCTATCTGTTAAACAAATTAAAAAGAATGATACAATCGAAACACGCTTACATAATGGACTCATTGTTAGTCAGGTGAAATCTTGTGTTGAAACCTCGCAGTAATAAACCCCTCTGCCAAAGCACCCACAGTCATCAATCATTAATAAAAAATCTTATTGCCGTTGCCTTAATACTGCCATTGGTGACAAATGTTTTTGCCAATGAAACAATAAAAAAAATCACCACTATAAGTTATAAAAATATTGTCACGAATATTACATATACAATAGGTGGCACTGTACCCGCTGAGCAGGAAAGCAACATCAGCGCACAGATTAGTGCTACCATCAATCAGTTTCACGTTGATGTCGGCCATGAAGTAAAAAAAGGCGATCTACTGGTTTCACTCGACTGCCGCGAAAACCAGTTAAAACGACAACAGGCTGAGGCTAATCTTAAAGCAGAAAAAGTTCAGTTGGCTCACGCAACAACGCAGTTTAATCAGGCTAAAAAACTAAATAAACAGGGCAATATTTCAAAAGAGCTGTATAACCAGCGTGAAGCAGAAGAAAATCGTTTAACAGCCACACTTAAAAATAAAAAAGCAGCATATTCGCTTGCTCGCTTAAATGTTGATCGCTGCCAGCTCAAAGCCCCCTTCAATGGTTACATCACTTATCGTCATGCCAGCATCGGTGAACTCACACAAACCGGTACACACTTATTACAACTGATATCTAAAAAAAACAATCATGTTGAAGTAAAACTAAACCATGATTTATTTAACAGCTTTTCTCAGGGAACAAATTACCGGTTTATTTTTAACGATAAAAGTTATCCGCTACAGCTTGATTTTATTTTACCGCTGCTTGATAGCAAAACTCGAAACCACATAACACGTTTAAGCTTTATCAATGAACCTGCCCTCACCGGCAGTGTTGGCAAGGTATCATGGCAGGAAGCAGAATCATCCATCCCATCAAGTTATCTTGTTTCACGAAACAAAAAACTGGGCATCTTTATTGTAGAAAACGACAAAACTGTAGAAAACAGGGCAAAATTCATCACCATTAAAAACGCACAGGAAGGTCAACCGGCAAGGATTGCACTGGATGATACAACGCAAGTTATTAACAAAGGTCGCTTTAATGTCAATCACGGTGATGCACTGAAAATAATGGTTAATGATTAATTGTTCTCGTTCCCACGCTCTCGCGTGGGAATGCGTACCAGTCTTGCAGAGGTATCAATACTACATGTATCTACTTAAACTTAGGTATGCATTCCCACGCGGGAGCGTGGGAACGAGAATTAACCATTAATAATTAACCATTAATCTAGTGTTTCAACGATTCATTCAAAACCATGTACTCGCCAACCTATTTTTTTTACTGGTGCTCACACTCGGCACCCTAAGCTATTTAAACTTACCTCGAGAACAAGATCCCAGTATTAATTTTAACTGGATTCAAATTACCACCTCACTACCCGGTGCCTCGGCTATTGATGTAGAAAAACGCATTACCGATCCACTGGAAGAAGTTATTCGGGGAGTTTCAGATATAAAATTTGTCTCCAGTAATAGTCGTGAAGGCATATCCAGTATTCTGATTCGTTTTATTAATATTTCCGAAAGACTGTTTGACAAACGCGTTGCCGATTTACGCCGCGAGATCCAGAACAAACAGGACGAACTGCCTGATGCTGCCAGTGATCCATTTATATTTGAAATCACCACAGACAATGCCTACCCTACCGCATCCATTGTTGCCGTGTCTGCTGCTGATGATGAAAATCTGCGAGTACAATCCGAACGCCTGAAAAAACAACTGGAACAAATAAAAGGTGTTGATCGTGTGATGACCACGGCACTGGATGATCCTGAATTACAGGTGTTTTTTGACCCGCAGAAATTACAGCACTATGGTATTAATCCTGTTGATATTGCCGATACCATACGAAGCTATTACCAGGACACCCCGGCAGGCAGTTTAAAAGTACAGTCGGAAGAATGGTTTATACGATTAACCGGTGCCAGTACTTTTGCCGACGTGCTTGCTACACTGCCAGTGCTAACCGCAAAAGGTAAAGTGCCACTGGGTGAAATTGCTGTGGTTAAACGTGGCCGTGAAAAAGCACAGCAGCAGGTAAGTTTTAATCAACAGTCAGCCGTGCTGTTTGCCATCACAAAAAAACATAAATCCAATACCCTGGATCTGGTTGAACGGCTTAATGAGTTCGTATTAAAGCGAAATCTGTACCGTGATAACACCGGTGTACATTTACTATTAATTGATGATGCAACAGAAATAACCAATAGATCCATTAACGTTATGCAAACTAACGCGCTGTTAGGTTTAGCGTTTGTGCTTTTGGTTACCTGGCTTTTCTTAGGGCTGAACATTGCCCTGTTAACCAGCATTGGTATTCCTTTTATTCTCGCTGGCACTTTCTGGATACTCAGTCTGGCCGGGCACAGTTTAAATATCATGGTATTACTGGGTGTCGTCATCTCACTGGGCATGCTGGTCGATGATGCTGTGGTCATTGCCGAAGCAATCTATCAGCGTCTTGCCAAAGGGGTTGACCGGTTAACAGCCAGTATCGAGGCATTACAAGAAGTCGCCATACCGGTAACCACTGCTGTGCTTACCACCATGGCTGCTTTTTTACCACTGATGTTAATGCCCGGCATTCTGGGTCAATTTATGATGGTAGTGCCATTAGTGGTTTCCATCGGTCTGGCGATTAGTCTGATTGAAGCATTCTGGATGTTACCGGCTCATATCATTGCCACAAAAACAGATTTTACCCGACCTTCTAAAATGCAAATATGGCGACAACGTTTTACCCATCGTCTACAAATTACCTATGTACGCACCTTAATCAAAGTCATTCGATATCCATTTCCTGCCATGGCTATTATTGTTTTGCCTTTTATGCTCGCCATCGGCTCTCTGGTGACGGATAAAATTAATATTGATTTTTTTGCCAGCGACCCAATACGTAAATTTTATATCAACATTGAAATGCCGTCAGGCACAACACTGGAAGAAACGCTCAGCACTACGATTAAAATTGAGACGATTGCACGTGATTTATTAAGCGTCGATGAAACCCGCGCACTGGTGAGCTACGCCGGTCAGATGTTCACTGAAAATGAACCCTTCTTCGGTAATAATTACGGTCAGATTATGATTAGCCTTAACCCGGATGACCATAATGAGCATCGACACGTTGATATCGTGCTGGATGAAATGCGACTTGCCATTAGTGATTACCCCGGACCCAGCAATATCTCTTTTTTCCGTCTCGCCGGTGGCCCGCCTATCACCAGAGCTGTCAGCATAAAAGTTCTTGGAGATGATCTGCAACAGATACACATTGCAGCTAATGCGCTAAAAGCAATATTACGTAGTATTCCTGCGATTAAGGATATTTCTGATGATGCCACAAAAGGGCGTAACGAACTTAACCTTGTATTTAATAGTTATGCCATTCAAAACAGTGGTTTAACGCCATCAGATATTGCACGGAATTTGACACTGTTAGTCGACGGTGAAATCGTCACATCGATGCAACACCGAGGTGAAGAACTGGTCGTCAGGGTAAAAGCCGCGCCGCGAAATCTGCATAATATTGAAGCTGTGTTGCACACACAAATCGTTTTACCCAGTGTCAATAACGACATAATTAATAACAGCAGAGATAACAGCCGTCCTTTGTCCTATTTTCTTAGCCATGAAACCACTACCGGCCCGGGTAATATTCGGCACTATAACTACCGCCGTGCAATAACGGTTGAGGCTGATTTAGACAAAAGCCTGATGAATACAGTGGAAGTCAATAAATTAATCCAGCAGCGCTGGAGTGAAATCAGCCACCAGTACAGCGAAAACGATCTTAATTTTAGTGGTCAGCTTGATGATATTGATGAAAGCATCAACTCAATGGTGCAACTATTACTGTTGGGCGTTTTACTTATCTATGCCATTCTTGGCACACAATTTAGAAGTTATTTTCAGCCCCTGATCGTCATTGCCACCATACCAATGGCCTTTACCGGCGTGATATTAGGTCTATTAATAACTGGCAATCCGTTAAGCCTGTATTCCCTGTATGGCGTGGTCGCACTTGCCGGTATTGCAGTAAACGCCGCCATTGTATTAATTTCTGCCGCCAACACACGATTGCAAGTAGGCATGAACATTACTCACGCCACGCTTTATGCCGCCCGCCGCCGCGTCATTCCAATATTAATCACCACCTTAACCACCATCGCAGGCTTATCTTCACTTGCGCTCGGACTGGGTGGCGAATCACTTATCTGGGGGCCTGTAGCCACTGCCATCGTCTGGGGTCTGGCTCTTTCCAGCCTGTTGACCCTGTTTGCCATTCCCCTGCTGTTTCGCTTATTTGTTAGAGAACCACTTAACCCGGATACATCAAAGTAAAAGCAAAAACCTTAGTCACGCGCTATTCTTTGTTATAGAATCAGCAATGACATTTGCATTGAGCAGCGTACCAT
>CAZALW010000076.1:0-3935 GCA_964485705.1 uncultured Thiotrichaceae bacterium | reverse complement strand
GCGCTATTCTTTGTTATAGAATCAGCAATGACATTTGCATTGAGCAGCGTACCATGGTAAAAAGTCGCTCGTTATAATTAACAATAATCAACTAGTAAGATAACCCGTTGATTTTACATAGGTTACACAAACTGGAGCTATAATGGCTAACACCGCGCCAAACACAAACACACAAGCACACACAAACTTTAAGCCTTACAAAGAGAAAAAAGGCGAAGAATACATGAATGAGGAGCAAATCAAGCACTTCACCGCGATTCTACAAGCATGGAAAGAAGAGCTGATGTCAGAAGTTGATCGTACTGTGGATCACATGAAAGACGAAGCAGCAAATTTCCCTGACCCGGCAGACCGTGCCACCCAGGAAGAAGAGTTTAGCCTTGAGCTACGCACCCGCGACCGTGAACGTAAACTCATCAAGAAAATTGATGAGACTATGGCTCAAATGAGTGCCGGTGAATACGGTTATTGTGAAACCTGTGGCGTAGAAATCGGACTACGAAGAATGGAAGCACGACCAACCGCGACACAGTGTATCGACTGTAAAAGCCTGGATGAAATCAAAGAAAAACAAACTCGCGGCAAGTAATATTAACCGTTAGATATTACTGCACACAAAAATCTAAAAGAGCCGGTATTTATATCCATCCTTTGGCTCGTTAACGGCACGTCCTTGTGCCACTTCTCGGCTTTTTTTATCCGCGAAGAACGCAAAAGACGCAAAGTTTTAAAAACCTGAAAAGTTTTTTTCGCGTCTTTTGCGTTCTTCGCGGATAAAAAAATGTTTAATGACAAACAAAACACCACAAACCTATAAAGGCCGTTTTGCCCCCTCACCCACAGGTCCAGTACATTTCGGCACACTGATTGCTGCGGTTGGCAGTTATCTACAGGCAAAAACAAACCATGGTGAGTGGTTAATTCGCATCGAAGATGTTGATGTCACACGCAAAGTGGATGGCGCTGATACTGACATTCTTCACACTCTGGAAGCTTTTGGTTTTGAATGGCATGGTGAGATCATTTATCAATCCAGTCAGACTGAACACTACCAACAAGCACTCGATCAACTACTTTCCCGTTTTTTAGTTTTTCCCTGTTTATGCACACGCAAACAACTCGCTGAAACAAATAGCAGCATTTATCCTGGCACTTGCCGAAACCGCCTCCTTCCAGAAACAAAACAGCATGCGCTTCGACTGCGGACAAAAAACAAAACCATCTGTTTCGATGATGCTGTAATGGGTAAACAATCACAAAATTTAGAAAAACAATGTGGTGAATTTATTATTAAACGTCGTGATGGTTTGTTTGCCTATCAGTTAGCCGTGGTGGTTGATGATGCCTTACAGAACATTAGCGAAATTGTGCGCGGCACTGACTTGCTCGACTCCACACCGCGACAAATCTATTTACAGCAACTACTGGGTTATACCACGCCGACTTATTACCATTTACCACTTGCTGTTGATGCCGATGGCAAAAAAATCAGTAAGTCAGATGGTGCCACAAAAGTAGACGTTAAAAATCGTGAGAAACTGATATGTAATGTACTGGATTTTTTAGGCCAGCAACCGCCTGCCGATTTATCCAATTCCAATATTAACGACATCTGGTCATGGGCAGAGGAACACTGGGATATTTGCCAAATACCAACACAAGAAAACATTCAAGCTGTCATAGATCAATAAAACATATGCCCATTATGCTAAAAACTCATAAACAAACAACACAAAAAACCATCGAAATTTTAATGCATGCCGTGTAAGCTAAGGCCGTGTATGCTAAGGAGGTGTTATGAAATAAACGTTACATCATTGCTTGCGATGTTTGCCAACATGGTTGTCCGTCTTCAGCGTTACGTCAATAGTCATAGAATTCGACTATATTCCCATTGACGCGCCTTGAATACGAACAAAAATTCTTCGCAATATGTAACGTTTATTTCATAACAACTCCTAAACCAAAATATAAAAGCCATTTAAAGAGGAAAACATTGTGTCTGGTATCGAAATTAATTCTGTCCTAACCGAAAACCGTTTATTCAAACCCAGTGCAGAATTTACCGCTAAAGCACGTTTAAAAGCCGATGATTTGGCCAGTTTGCAACAGCAGGCTGAAGATGACTATGAAGGCTTCTGGGCAGACCAGGCCAGGCAGCACCTCGACTGGCACACACCTTTTACAAAAACACTGGATGACTCACAGGCACCCCTTTTTAAATGGTTTACCGATGGTGCGATGAATGTCAGCTATAACTGTATTGATCGTCACCTTGAAAAAAATGCAGCAAAAACCGCCATCATCTTCGAAGGCGAAGCCGGTGATACCCGGCACATCAGTTATCAACAATTGCATGACGATGTTTGCCAGTTTGCCAATGCGCTTAAAGCCAAGGGCATAAACAAAGGCGACCGTGTCGTTATCTACATGCCGATGGTTCCGGAAGCCGTAATCGCCATGCAGGCCTGCGCACGCATTGGCGCGATTCACTCCGTTGTATTCGGTGGTTTTTCTGCTGAATCTTTGCGTGACAGAATTGATGATGCCCAGGCGGTTATGCTGATTACTGCCGATGGTGGCACTCGTGGCGGCAAAGTGGTCGGGCTTAAGGAAGCGGCAGACAAAGCCTTAAGTCGTGGTTGCAAGAGCATCAATAATGTCATCGTATTAAAACGCAGTGGGCACGAGATATCGATGCAGGAAGGCCGTGATACATGGTGGTCTGATGCCATTTCCGATCAGGATAAAACCTGTGAGCCCGAATGGCTTAATGCCGAAGATCCCCTGTTCCTGCTCTACACCTCAGGCTCCACTGGCAAGCCTAAAGGTATTGTTCATTCCAGCGCAGGTTATCTACTTAATGCCGTTCTCACCAACTTGTGGGTATTTGATTTACAGGACAATGATATTTTCTGGTGTACCGCTGACGTGGGCTGGATTACCGGCCACACATACGTTGCCTATGGCCCCCTGGCAGCTGGCGCGACCATCGTCATGTTTGAGGGTGCACCGGTTATTCCCGATGCCGGACGCTTCTGGAAAATGGTCGAGCAACATAAAGTCACTGTGTTCTACACTGCACCAACTGCGATACGCGCCTTGATGAAATTTGGTGATGACTACCCGAATAAATACGATTTATCTTCACTGAGACTACTCGGCACCGTCGGTGAACCCATTAATCCGGAAGCATGGATGTGGTATCACACCGTCATCGGCAAAGAGTCATGCCCGATTGTTGATACCTGGTGGCAAACTGAAACCGGTGCTAATGTACTCAGCCCTATCCCCGGTGTCACTGTAACCAAACCCGGCTCCTGCACTTTTGCCCTGCCCGGCATGGCGGTTGATATCGTCAATGAAGAAGGTGAGTCTATTACTGAGGCCAATACTGGCGGTTATCTGGTTATCACCAAACCCTGGCCTTCCATGGTAAGAACCATCTGGGGAGACGACGAACGTTATGTTGACACTTACTACCCTAAATTTGACGGCAAATACTATCTCGCCGGTGACAGCGCACGCCGCGATGAAGACGGTTATTTCTGGATCATGGGACGCATTGATGATGTACTCAATGTTTCCGGTCATCGCCTGGGCACAATGGAGATAGAATCGGCATTGGTGGCAAACGAAGCGGTAGTCGAAGCTGCGGTGGTTGGCCGTCCACATGAAATTAAAGGCGAAGCCATCGTCGCCTTTGTTATTTGTCAGGGCGAACGCCCGGTTGGTGAGGAAGCAGAAAAAATGGTTGCTGAACTACGCAACTGGGTCGGTGAGCAAATTGGCGCTATCGCTAAACCCGATGACATACGCTTTGCCGATGGTCTGCCTAAAACACGTTCCGGAAAAATCATGCGTCGTTTATTAAGAACCATTGCCGCTGGGGAAGAAATCACCTCAGACATATCCACACTGGAAAACGAAGCGGT
>CAZALW010000075.1:0-11348 GCA_964485705.1 uncultured Thiotrichaceae bacterium | reverse complement strand
GCATCTACCGCTTGTTTGTAACGTTTCTGCCAGCGTTCTACAGCAGGTTTGCAAATATTGGCTATCGCAGCATTGCTTTTGTTTTTGATGAAGAAGGCATCACAAAACTGTTCGACTTCTTGTGAGGTGAATATACCGGCAGCACGTAACTTATCGAACAGGTCGAAAATCAAATCCGGGTCAGATACATCAGCGAGTTCTGCGGTTTCATAGTAAGGCTGAAATGCGGCAAGAATGTCAGCGGGATCATTAAAGAAATCGAGTATGAAGGTTCCGGTTTCCGCTTTGGTAGGGAATGTACGGTTAAGACGTGACAGCGTTTGCACGCATTCCACGCCACCCAGTTTCTTATCTACATACATGGCACATAGTTTGGGCTGGTCGAATCCGGTCTGGAACTTATTAGCGACAATCATTACCTGATAATCATCTGAATCGAAGGCTTTACGCAAATCTCGGCCCTTAAGGTTTGGATTCATATTAGTTTCAGTAAATTTCTCACCAAGCAAGCCCTCACTATTAGAGTCTTTCTCGTTGAATTCCACTTCACCTGAAAATGCCACCATGGCAAATATTCTTTGGTATCCTTTTTCCGTGATGTATTTATCAAAACCCAGCTTGAACCTGACTGCTTCTTTACGTGAACTGGTAACGACCATAGCCTTCGCCTGACCACCTAAGAGCCCCATCACGTTGTCTTTGAAGTGTTCGATGATGACCTGCACCTTCTGAGCGATGTTGTAATCATGCAGGCGCACCCATTGATTCAGTTTAACTTTAGCTTTCTTGCTTTCGACTTCCTGATCACTGGCTTCAATCTTCTGAGCCAGATTGTAAGCGACTTTATAACTGGTGTAATTCTTCAGCACATCCAAAATAAAACCTTCTTCAATCGCCTGTCGCATACTGTACACATGATAGGCTTCTGGCTTATTTGTTTTGGATGGTTGTTCATCTGGATTAGGTAATCGACCAAACAGTTCAAGCGTTTTTGTTTTCGGTGTAGCGGTGAAGGCAAAGTAACTCAGGTTACTATTAGCTTTGCGTGAGGCAACGGCAGCATCTAATATATCTTCGGTAGTCAGCTCTTCTTCGTCTAAGCCACCGTTATCGTAATACCTGTCTAGCATCAACACTTCTTTTAACTGGCGAGCTGTCGAGCCGCTTTGTGATGAGTGCGCTTCATCGGCGATTACCGCATAATTCCGTTCTTTTAAACTAACGCTGTTCTCGATGGCTTTGAGTACATGCGGGAAAGTTTGAATCGTGACGATGATAATCGGTTGTGCACTTTCCAGTGCAGCAGCAAGTTTTTCAGACTTGGAACCATCACCCACTGTTTTACTGATACGCCCAACCACACCATCAACATGTTCGAACTGATAAATCGTATCCTGTAACTGATCATCTAGCACGGTTCTGTCAGTCACAATAATGACTGAATGAAACTGTTTATTGCCTTTATTATCGTAGAGCGAGGATAGCTGGTGTGCCGTCCAGGCAATAGAGTTTGACTTACCCGAACCCGCACTATGCTGAACTAGATACTTGTGCCCGGGACCTTGCTTGTGCGCATCGTTAACTAACTTATTCACCACATCCCACTGATGATAACGGGGAAAGATCATGGTCTCTTTTTTATACTTATGACCTTCCCAGGTTTCTTTCTCTTCAATCTGGAGATGGACAAAGCGACCCAGTATCTTTAACAGGTTATCGGGGAGTAAGACCTCGTTCCATAAATAATCCGTGGCATACTGATTAACATCATCAGGTACATCATTGCCTGCACCACCTTCTTTCGTGCCTTTGTTAAAGGGCAGGAAAAATGTCTCGTTCCCATCCAGATGAGTAGACATATACACTTCATACTGACTAACAGCGAAATGCACTAATGCGCCTCGTTTAAAAGTTAGTAGTGGTTCTGGTTTTTTAGTGATGGGGTCAACAGGTAATCTTGTCTTTTTGTATTGCTTTATCGCATTATCAATGGCTTGTTTAAACTCAGATTTCAACTCTAAGGTAGCAATAGGCAAGCCATTTATAAATAGAACTAAATCAATACGCCATGCTTTCGCTTTGATACCTGTTTGCTCCAGGTGCTCTTGCGTTGCCCAGGGGCTATAGACTAACTCCGGCACAACACGTAATCGGTTTTTCTTATATCGTGCTAAGGTTGCAGGGTTTAAGTCATGCTCTGGTTTGAACTGGCACAAGCTAAAGCGTGTACCACGGTCGCGTAGCTCGTGACGCAACACACCCAATGTACCAAAGGTACGCATGTCTTTATCGGCTGCATTGGGGTCAACTTTGTTTAGTTGCGAGGCGACACGCTGTAAAAATTTCTTGTCTGGATTATTAGGATAGAGCTTGCAGAATTTTTTCCATTGCTCATCTTGCGTGTCTTTAACAAAACCAAGCAGATCCTCTGAATATAAAGCCAGTTCACGGTTGTAGTTTTCGGGTTTACCCAACAGCCAGCCGTTAGCGACTAACTGACGTATCATGTCGTTTTGAAAGATAAACTCGTTGGCTTTACCGCCTCCTGACAATGTACTCATGCAGCTACTTCCTTGTTATTATTGCTAGTGGTGTTTGAAAGGTCTGGGGCTTTCCAGTTTCTTACGTCGATATTACCTGTGACAGCAGCGGAGATTAGAGCTACTCGGCGTTCGTGCATCAATCGTATTGCAAGATGAGCTTTTTTAACCATTAGATCAATCTTAGCTACCTCTTCATCAAGGAAAGAAACTATTTCATATTGTTCGGCAACACTAGGTAACAATGTGTACATTGCCCTAAGCTCACCGACGTTGAGATTGTCCTTACCGAAACCAAACTTTAATCTATTTACTTCAGCTTTTCCGTACGCAGAATTCATACAATATGTAAAATACTTATTAAACAATTCACCTGAAGGAGTAACAATTAAAGTTGTAAACGTATGACACTGATCATACTCATCAGGAACACAGCAAGTTAAACCTACATTGGAGCCTGTTCTAACTATTACAACATCTCCAGCAAGCACCTTCTTTGAGGCCTGCGCTTCAGCAAAGGCTGGATTTAAATACAACATATCACTTCCATCAAAGTAGCCTTCCTTGATGTTTTGATTTCTAATAATTGGAACGCCTTCATCTTCATAACAATCTGTTACTGACATTGCTAATCCAACTGCCAACTTCTTTGATGCAAGCGACAATGACTTTAACGTCCAGTGCTCTGGCATTAAACCAATACTTACAACACCTGAGTCACGCATAGGGGCATTGGGATTTAAACCTTTAGTGACAAAATGGCTAATAACTGCCAGGCGTTTTTCTTTTAGTAGTTTGATGAGTTGTTGTTGTTTTTCGATCAGGGTATCGATTTTGTCGGTTTCGTGGTCGAGGAAGTTGGCGATTTTTTGTTGTTCTTCCTTTTCTGGCAATGGAATTATCGCATCCTTTAATTCGTTTCCATTTACATGCGGAATGCCCATACCAGTTGCATGTTTCCTCATCTCTGGTTCTAAACAGATACAGGCATACCAATAAAAATCATGATCAATATCTGATAAAATCTCAGAGGCAGCCATAGTAGATGAGACAATGCCTTCCTGTCCCTTAACAAACTCTCCAGCATTTGAACCATCCCAAATGATTAGTACTTGATCTTTTTTTGATACGTAAGTGTTTATCTCTAAATTAGCAAAAGATGGAGTTGCGTTTCCACGTAGATAGTCCATTGATAAATATTTAACAGTTCCTTCATGCGGCTCATCCATTAGTACTTTGGGATTTTTACCTTTCTGAAAACTGGCAATATATTTATGCCTAGATAAAGACCAACATAAGGGTATGACACTCAGCCATTCAGAGCCAGATTCTTTATATTCAGGATAAGCCTGATACTTCCTTGTCATTACGAATGCACCTCTCGCAGTAATTCCATAATCTCACTACTTACCTTATCCAGATCAGCATCAATCTCTACCAAATCTCTGGGTGGCTGATACACATAAAAATGCCGGTTAAACGGAATCTCATAACCGACAATACCAATCTCTCCATCCTTGCTATCTTTTTTGTTAGCATCAACCCAGGCATCGGGCACATGGGGTAAAACTTCTTTAGCAAAATAAGCTTCGTTGATGTCATTGACAGATTGAGATGGATCAAGCGAAACGTTTTCATTATCACGCAGGTCCGGGTCTGGTTTGAATTCGACAAACTGCCCATCGACTTCAAACAAGCCATAAATGTCTATCTGCTTTGGCAGGGAATTGCTCCATGCATTCCCTGCACTTCCGCCATCCTTGGCGGTCGTATTCTTATGCACTTTTTTGATGACTTTTTCGGCATCAGGATTTTTCCAGCTCACTGCTTTGATGAGTTGCTTCTTCTCACTGGTATCTAATGTGATGCCTGTTTTTTTACAAGCAGTTTTAATGACATTGTCATAGTCATTCATATCGTCGTGCTGCGCTGCACCAATCACTTGTTGCAGTTGTTTGGCTTTAAGTAGAATTTGTTTCTGCTTATACCAGGTGTTGCTATCAAGCATGTCTTTTATCTGCTTTTCTTTTAAATTGCTGAAGTGGCTTTTAATATAGGCTCTGATTTCAATCGCATACTCTGCAAGTACACCATAATGCTCGCAACTCGCGTCATCTTTCCATGTGTTTTCAACAGAGCTGCCAAACTCTTGATAGATCCATTTCATTGCTGCATTTACTGGCTTTGAAGCAAAGCGTAATTCGGCTAACCGTTCATCACTGAATTGATAGGATTCTCTTAATGGTCGTTCTATGGTGATGCGTCGATAACCAAATTCATGCGTATTAAAGATTTTGCTGGAGAATGTTTTTGGGGTTTCTGTTTTAGGGTTAGCGGACTGCCTGCCACGATTACTTTTCTGTTCAGCGGGTTTATCTAATCCTAGCTCGGATAGAGGCGTGGCATCAACCACTTCAAACGCACCGAAACTACGGGTAATGATGGCAATGTCATTGCCATCCATAATATTGCGTTTGGAGCCTAAGGATTTACGCATTTTTCCACAGAGGTGAATGCCATTGATTAGTTGAACTTTACCCTTACGCTCTTTGGCTTTCTTGTTCGACAGCACCCAGACATAGGTCGCAATGCCGGTGTTGTAGAACATATCGGTAGGTAACGCGACAATGGCTTCTAGCAGATCGGCTTCCAGTATATATCGCCTGATTTCAGATTCACCCGATCCTGCACCACCGGTGAACAGGGGCGAACCATTAAGAATAATACCTATCCTTGCACCACCGTCACTGGTATCACGTAGCTTGCTAATGAGGTGCAATAAAAATAATAATGATCCATCTGAGACTCGGGGCAAGCCAGGACCAAAACGACCATCAAAACCTTTCAGGGTATTTTCATCTTTGATGTCTTTTTCAATCTTTTTCCAGTCAACACCAAAAGGCGGATTAGAGAGCATGTAATCAAACTTGTCGGCATAGAGCTGGTCGTTGGATAAAGTGTTACCCAGTTTGATATTACTGACATCCTGCCCTTTGATAAGCATGTCTGCCTTACAGATGGCATAAGACTCCGGGTTTAATTCTTGCCCAAAGGCGCGCACGACAGCTTGCGGATTTAGCTCATGGACATACTCCATTCCTGAAGAAAGAAAACCACCCGTGCCTGCTGTGGGGTCATAAATAGTACGAATAATGCCTTGCTTGGTTAAAGCATCATCATCCTCTAAAAACACCAGTGAGGTAGTAAGGCGCACAATATCCCTAGGGGTGAAGTGCTCGCCTGCGGTCTCATTTGAACCTTCAGCAAAGCGACGAATAAGTTCTTCAAACACCAGTCCCATTTCGTGATTGGATATGGCTTTTGGGCTTAAATCGGTCTGCCTGACTTTCTGCACAATTTTATACAACAGATTGGCATCATTAAGCTGACCGATAAATTCAGCAAATTTGAAATGTTCGAATATTTCGCGAGCATCATGGGAAAAACCCTGGATGTAGGATTCCAGGTTGTCTTTGATACCGGACTCCCCTAACTTAGAGAGATCCATTTTTGAGGTATTGAAGAACGACAGCCCACCTGTTGCACGAAGTAATAGCTTCTCCTGCGCTTCTTCTGGCAAGTCCATTTTTTGAACTTTTACGTGTTCTTTGAGTACTGCTTCTTTGCTTTCTTCTAGCACGCCTTCAAGGCGACGCAATAAAGTAAAAGGGAGGATTATTCGACCGTACTGGCTTTGTTTGAAATCACCACGGAGGAGGTCGGCTAGTGACCAGATGTAGGCGGCTAGATTATTTGTATTTTGAGGCATATACTATTTTCCAATACGCTATTTTTATACTTTAGTTAAAAAGCTAGTTAGATATTTATCAATAAACATTCTTACATATATTCATCAACGGCTTTAAATACATTTATCAAGCAATGTGTTTAAAGCTTCTCGTAATTTTATGTGCTGCTCACCGTCTAAAGCACGAACCTTACTTATAATCTGCTCAATATCAGCAGATGTAGAACCATCATTCAAAATATGCATACAATGCATAATCACTTTCTGTGGTGGTACCACTTTACCGCATTCATACCTCGACAAAATGCTTTGCGTTTTATTTATCTCTTTCGCAAAATCATGTTGATTTAACTGGAGTTTATTTCTCGCACCACGCACGAGACTTGACGAATCAAACTGCATTTTCACTCATACGTTCTATATAAGACCATTAACAGAATATCATAAATATGCATATTGTGCATAACATGCATATCTGGTATTATTTAGACTAGTCTCTATATATAAATTTATATTTTTAAGGGAACGCACTTTAGGAAAGGTATTGAGTTATGGCACGGGCAGATCTAATACTTAACTTAGTACGAACAGGCATCAACGGCGATGAAAAACTGTTTCGCAAAACCGTTGAAGCTATTGCGGCCGAAGAACAGTCAAAGAAGCATTTTGCACTTGCTGAACGACTAATGGAGTTATTAAAGACTCCAATCACTCAATCAACGCGCCCATCCAAATCTTCTGACCCAAAGTTACAAAATGCTTATTACGTCGTGAATCCAAAAAAATCTCTTGATGATTTGGTCTTATCAAAATCTGTATACAATTCTTGTAAAGAAATTATCGAAGAGCATTTCCGTAAAGATTTATTACGCTCATACAATCTTGAACCACGACATCGCATATTACTTTCTGGCCCACCGGGCAATGGCAAAACAAGCATGGCTGAAGCTTTCGCTCATGAATTAATGGTACCGTTATTTGTAGTTAAGTACGAAGGCATTATTGGAAGCTATCTAGGAGAAACAGCTCAACAGCTCGATCGATTGTTTGAGCACATCAAATCTCAGCGCTGCGTACTCTTTTTTGATGAATTTGACGCCTTAAGCAAAGAGCGTAGCGACCCTAATGAAGTAGGCGAAATCAAACGTGTGGTAAATGCGCTATTACTGCAAATTGATATGATGCCTAATCACGTTATGGTGATTGCCGCAACAAATCATGCCGAAATGCTTGATAAGGCGGCATGGCGTCGATTCGAAACCAAACTAGAATTGTCAAAACCGACAAAAACAATGATTGAAAAATGGCTTAACAGATTTCAGGAACACGTTGAACATGGGCTTGGCTTTACCAACAAGACGCTCTCAGAAAAACTAATGGGACTAAACTTTAGCGAGATTGAAGATTTTGCGTTAAACGTTCAAAGACGCTACATACTTGACCTACCGGCATCAAATATTAAAAAAATAACAACTAATCTCCTTAAACATTTAAAAAGATAAGTTACTATAAGCTTCAATGTCGTACGGAGACCTGATCATTGAAACCTATTCTTATCTTTCCAAAACCCACAGTAGCTCCTCGTAAAAAAAAGCGTCAACCATTTCCACAACCTATAACGCCCGGAAGTGCACGCCAAGGCGCCCGATTGAAATCGAGTTTTGAGTCACTTGAAAGTGGTTTTGCAACAGCATCCCTTAGCGGTGATCCCGCAGGCTTTTCTCCCGAGAGAACTTTAGTTCTTGAAACCATCGGTGCCGTTTCTGATTTTTATAAAGCAGCATCTAAAATCCAAGGTCTAGACTTTGTACAAGAAATTTTAGGTGATGCTGTTGAACCTGACGATGATTTTTATATCGAAAAAAACGGAGAAAAAGATGACAAGCCTTTAGAAGGTTACGCATACCTCACTATGTCCAATCAAGATGCTTTGGACAAGCTTTTATCATATTGGTCAAAGTACTCCACGAAAAAAAATTATAAGTTTCCACGCGGTCTAGCACCCCTTAAATATTTATTCCAGAAACTCCACACAATACGATATTGGGACACTGAAGACCGATTAAGAGAAACTGGTTTACTTGAGGACTGGAAAGAAAGATTAGCCGAAGGCCAAGATAGCGTACCCGTAGAAATAGAACTTTGGTATAGAGCTAACGATTCTGTAAGAATCTCAGGCGAAGAAAGAGTAACAAGACTTATCCAAAAGTTGGATGGGCAAATTCAACAAAAATGTGTCATTAATGAAATCCAATATCACGCATTGTTAGCAAACATCCCCGCAAGCTCCATTGCTCATCTAGTCAATAATATTTCTGACAATATAGAGCTATTACGCTGCGATGAGATAATGTTTTTCAGACCTTCAGGTCAGTGCATGGCTCCAATATTCACAAGCGAGAGTGACAAAACTATAGAACAGGAAGAAATACCCATCTCTGACGACTTAAGCGATCTTACTAATGAACCGACAGTCGCCTTACTTGACGGCTTACCGCTAGAGAATCACGCCTGGATCCGAGACCTTATTACAATTGATGACCCTGATGAATGGTCTGAAGATTACACCCCGTCAGACCAAAAACATGGAACCAGCATGGCATCGCTAATAATTAGAGGCGACATGCAAGGCGATAACACTCAAATACCTCGAAAACTCTACTGCCGACCAATTTTGAAACCATCACCTGCTGGATTTGATGGACAAACACGTGAAAAAATACCCGAAGACATTCTCCCAATAGACATCATCCATCGAGCAGTTAGAAGAATATTTGAATCTACTGACGACCAACCTGCTGCCGCTCCATCAGTAAAAATAATTAACCTTTCAATTGCAGACCCAAGCCGCCTGTTTGATCAAACTATAAGCCCCTGGGCAAAACTAATCGATTATCTTGCAGAAAAATATCAAATTATATTTGTGATTAGCGCTGGCAATCATATTTATGACATCGAACTTGGAATGACCAACATAGATTTTAACGCACTTGATGAAAACGGTAAGGAACGCGTTATTTTACAGGGCATTGCCAATGACACACATTTAAGACGACTAATGTCACCTGCAGAGTCTATCAATTCACTAACTGTGGCAGCAAGCCACCATGACAATCACAGTGATGATGAATTTTATAAGCATATCAATCCATATATCGACAGGACTATGCCGAGCACAATAAACCCTGTTACGTGGGGCAAAAAACGATCGGTCAAACCTGAAATTCTTATGCCGGGCGGTAGAGCAACTTATCGGTTAAAAAGTTTTCTAGATAAAGATCCAGCAATTCTTGAAATTCTAACCTTCGACACACCTCCTGGACAGATGGTGGCTAGCCCAGGAATTGCAGGCTCAGTCACCTCTTTTTCTTATACGTTTGGCACAAGTAATTCTGCAGCATTAGCTTCGCGAAGACTGTGCTTCCTCAATGAGACGATACAGGATCTATACATATCACAACATGGCGTCGAACTATCACGTGAGTACGAAAATGTATTATTAAAATCTTTGCTATGTCATGGAGCCTCTCACTCACAGAGCTTCGATAGAATAGAAGAAGTTTTAAAAGACACAAAAAACTCTAAAAGATTTAAATCTATAGCCGCTAAGTATTTGGGTTTTGGAAACGTCAACGAAGAAAGAATACATGGCTGCTTAGACAATCAAGCGACTATCCTACAGTGTGGAAAAATAAAACAAGACGACACACATACCTATAAGTTTACACTTCCAGACTCTCTAAACGCACAAGTCACAAATCGTAGACTTATTATTACTTTGTCCTGGCTATCTCCAATTAACCCAAATACCCATCAATACAGACAAGCTCATTTATTTTTCGAGCCCCCTGCAGCTGACAGCACTGATAATCACTTGGATTTACAAAGCAGGGAACTTGATTGGCAAATGGTTCGTAATGGGACAGTACAACATGAAGTTTTAAGTGGCAGCCGAGCTACGGCTTACGCATCTGGAACGGACTTTAAAATAAATATCGTTTGTAAAGGCCAAGCTGGCGCTAAAGATATAGCAATACCTTATGGTCTAGTCGTAACGCTGGAAACACCCGATATTGAGTTGCCAATATATGAAGAAGTAAAAGCTGGCATTGAGGTTCAATTTAAATCACAAGTCCAGGCGACACAACCTATCAAATAATATAAGTCATTCTACATAACAATAAACTATGTAACCTACAATCCACCATCAAAGCCAAGCTGGCGCCAGGCCTCATAACTTATAATTGCAACGGCATTTGACAGGTTAAGACTACGACTTGTCGCCTGCATCGGTATCCTTAACCGATTCTCAAGCGGGATACTTTCCATTACATCAATCGGTAAGCCCGCAGTTTCAGACCCAAACAATAAAACGTCTCCCTCTAGGTACTCAATCTGGTCATGCGGCCGGCTACCTTTTGTAGTACAGGCCAATATCCGGCGACCATCCATCTTATCCAAAAACGCCTGGTAGTTAATGTGACGTGTAACTTCAGTAAGATCACCATAATCAAGACCGGCACGGCGCAATTTTTTTTCTTCTAAATCAAAACCCAATGGCTCAATTAAGTGAAGGTGGCAACCATTGTTTGCTGTCAGTCTAATGATATTACCCGTATTAGGCGCAATGCGAGGCTCGTATAAAGCAATATGAAACATAAATAGAATAGTACTTTGTTAATTTCTCTGAAAATCAACCACTAGTCCTAGTAAATTATCAAAATGGACTAACAAACGTGTCTTTTATCAGGAGATTTTTACGGAAATAAGGTGTATAAATAGGCACAAACTTTCTTTAAAATCATTCAGCACCATTATTACTTAATACCATTAAAAATGGTGAAATTTTTTGAGGGGAAAATTGTGAGGAAAATATCCATTATAAAGTCGTCAATTATCCTCGCCATTGCTGGATTCGTGCCAAAACCCCTCAATTTTTTAACAAATCAAGGTCATCATAATAATGCACATTATTCGTCTGTGCGCTAATACCGGCTGCTATTTACATTTAATTGAACCGCTGGGGTTTAAACTGGAAGACAAACAGTTACGACGCGCTG
>CAZALW010000074.1:0-11470 GCA_964485705.1 uncultured Thiotrichaceae bacterium | reverse complement strand
CAGTTTCCGCTTGAACTTTGAGGCTAATCTGTTTTTTTATGGCAAGGATATTGCCCGTGAGCTGGAGCAGGATTTTTTATCCTTTTGCGGTGAGGCAAACGAGGTGACAACAGTAAGTCGTCAGAGCATTTCCAAACGCCAACGCTTGACTGAAGGTGTCAGCAGAGTGCTTGCACCGTTGTTATAACGATTAATATGTCTATATGATTTAGTCGTCCCCTGGCTATAATCGCCTAAATCCGCCAGGCTTCCATGGGGCATCTTTAATAAACAACATGTAAATCACGGACTTTTTCGTAGATATTTGACTTGAAGAAAAATATTTTTGAATCGAGTCTGATCATGTTATCGACTAATAATCTGATTCTCATTTTCTATATTTGTGAGTTTGTACTTGCCAATAAGCCGATACACATGACGCTCACTGATGCCCATCACCTGTGCCACGGTAGCGCGGTGACCCGCATGTTTATCCAGTAACATCCTCAGGTAGGCAGCTTCAAGTGATTCCAGTGTCGGGTCTTTATCTGTCGGTAGATCCAGTTGCAGACCGGGTTGTTGTTTGCAGGCACCAAAGGTCAGGTTCTGTCCGCGGATAGTCTGGCTATTTCTGGAAAGTATGATGGCTCTTTCGATGACATTTTTAAGTTCACGTATATTACCCGGCCAGTTGTAGGTGGCCAGTTTACGCATGGCTTCTTTTGTAATGGTTTTACGCACGCGCATGGAAAAATCATGGTTGCGGATAAAATGCCTGGCGAGTTCTGGAATATCACTGCGTCTTTCACGCAACGGCGGGGTATAGATGGTGAACGCTTCAAGCCGGTAATAAAGATCAGCGCGAAAATCACCGCTTGCTGACATTTCATTTAGATTACGATTGGTAGCCGCTACAATTCTTACGTCTGAGTTAAGATCACGGTTACCGCCAACACGGCGGAACTGGCCGGTTTCCAGAATGCGCAATAACTTTGCCTGAATGGCGGCTGGAATTTCACCTATCTCATCGAGGAATAAGGTGCCCCCGGCGGCACCTTCGATCAGCCCTTTCTTTTTATGGATAGCCCCGGTAAAAGCGCCTTTTTCATGACCAAATAATTCTGATTCAAATAAATTTTCCTGCAAGGTGCAACAATCGACGGCAACAAAATTACGACTGGCACGCTGGCTGTGCTGATGAATGGCGCGAGCCACTAATTCTTTGCCCGAACCACTTTCACCCAGTACTAAAACAGTCATGTCACTGGGTGCGACTGCCTCGATTAAATCTTCTACCTGTTTTAGTGCCGCGCTGTGACCAATCATAAAGGACTTCGATTTGGATTGAGCCTGTAAGCGGGATTTGCAAAACTGATGGTCAGCTTTGAGCGCTTCGGTCTCCAGTACACGAGTAACGGTCAGTATCAGTTCTTCTGCGCTTACCGGTTTGCTTAAATAATCAGTGGCACCTGCCTGAATGGCTTCAACTGCATTTTTTACTGTTCCATAGGCAGTCAAAATAATGACTGGACGTGATTCAGCCAATACCGGCAAGCGGTCGATGCAGTCCCCATCAGGTAGTCGCATGTCTGAAATAATCAGTTCGGGTTCGTATTGATTCAGATGGTTGATGGCATCTTGTAATGTACCAACACCGGTAACCAGATAACCCTGGTCTTTAAGCTGTTGCATAATCATTTTATTTAGCAGCTTGTCATCTTCAATAACCAGTATTTGTGTCTTCATGCTAACAACGCCTCATAGCTGGCTTTTGGTATACGCATGATGAAACAGCTACCTTTGTTTTCTTCACTTTCTACCTCCAGACTGCCGTTAAAGCTTTCTGCAAGAGCACGCGATATAGGCAAACCAAGACCGGTGCCTGATTTGTTATTGGCTCTTCTGCTAAAAAAGGGCATAAAAATGTTAGCCAGATTTTGCTGTGGTATGCCGATGCCATTGTCGTTGAACTTTAATACCATGTCGCTGTTTTCTTCAAAACCGGTGATGTGCAGTTCGCCACCCGAAGGCATGGCGTGAAAGGCGTTTTGTACTAGATTCAAAATTAGCATACGTATCTCGCCCTGGTTGGCTAAGACGCGTAAGGCTTGTTCAGGGAAGGATTCGATAATCAGAATATTGGCTTTTTCCGCCTCCCATTTTACCAGCGTCAGAATGTCTTTTACGGCGAGCTCAATATCGACTAATTCTGGTTGGCTGAGCGGTGAGGCACTAAGACGTAACAGACGGTTGGTAATCTGGATGCAGTCATCCATTTCCTGTTCTACTATTTCCAGATAGTCTGAAAAATCACTGTTTTCCCGATTCTTTTTACACAGTTTCGTTAGCGATGACAAGGCTAACTTCATGGTGCTAAGCGGGTTGTATATTTCATGTGCAACGCCTGCTGCCAACTTGCCAAGCTCCGACAGGTGCTGCTCATGGGTAAAACTTACCTGCTGGCTTAGATCACGAATTGACTCAACCAGTAAAGTAACTTTATTGCCATTTTTGGTGATGGTCATGGGTGCAGCAAAAATTTCCACATTGAGTATGCTACCATCCTTGCGTACATGGTGATGAATCAGCTTTAGTGGTTTGGCGTGTTGCCTGATTTCATGCAGCGGGCAGGTTATCAGCTCAGCGGGGCAGGGCTGTTCACGATTATAGGCAGTCTGGTAGCATTTTTCCCCGATCAGATCTGCGTCAGGGCAACCTATCTGGTCACGAAAAGTCTGGTTGACTAATAGCGTATTGTATTCATCATCGGTGATACGCAGGCCATCGGGCACCGCATCAACCATTGCCTGCAAAAAAGCCTGACTTTCTTTTAGTTCACGTATGTGAGATTGCAGGCTTTCCGCCATTAAATTAAAGGACTGGCCGAGCTTAGATAATTCATCCTGACCAGGCAGATGAACGCGTACCTCCAGCTCGCCTTGAGTAAGAGAGTGGCTGGCAGCACTCAGCGATGCCACCGGTTTCAGGATAAAGCGCCGAATAAACCACCAGCCTCCTAACAGATTTATAATAACGATCAGTGCGCCAGCAGCCATTAATGTGAGCGTGGTATAAAATGCATTTACTCGAATATTGCTGGCATCGTAATCAACAATCAGGATGCCGTTAACGGGGTTGTCTTTGATGAAGCCATGACATTCCTGACATTCCAGTTTGTTGAGTACAGGGGTGATGCTTCTTAAAACTTCCCGTCCCTGAGTGTTTTTCATAAATAATGTTTGCGGGTTATTTCGCAGGCTTTGGTTTATATTTAAGTTTGCATTTATTTGCATTGCACGACTGGCAAAGCGTACTATGCCGTCCGGGTTTAATATCATTACGTCACGTATATTGGGCTGGCTGCCAAGGCGTTTGATAATAAATTTTAAGCCATTAAGGTCACGCTTTAACATTGCGTTTTCCAGCGCTGACTGCAGCAGCATATTAACTTCACGTGCAGCGATAACGCGCTCATTTTCTAATTTGCTTTGGTAAAGAATTAAAAACAGAGCGGAAAACACCAGTGCGCTCATAAAAAATCCAGCAATGGTGGCAACGGTGAATTTATGGTTCAGGCTTTTTTCAAACCATAGCATATTGTTAGTTTGTTCTCATGTTAAGGTGCCATGCCGTTTATACCCGCGGTGACAATCGATAATAAATTTTGATTGATACGGATAGCGAATTCTACCGATGCAGGGTTCATCAGCTTATTATTAATTCGGATGTCAATATTCTGCATTAATATCCAGACCTGTCCATTTTTATCTCCTACCAGCGTTACACGACAGGGTATATAGGCTGCAAAATGCAAATTCAGCTCAATTGCTGCGGCTGCATTTTCTGGCGTACAGAGTTGTAATATTTCCAGGTGGCGTGACTTGATGCCTTGCTGGTGCAATTGTAGCGAGATTTTTTGATGTGAAATGACGGGCATATTTAAATCTGCAGCTTTGTTAATCATGGCGGTGACCGCTTGATCCGGTGTTACCCCCGGCAACAGCGGCATTTGTAGAACGGTTTGAGAAATATCATCAATTTTCGGCTGTAAACTAATCGTTGTTGTATCGCCATACCCTGGTGATGTGTTACAAATGGCACAAAACATGAGGAGTAATTTTGCCGTTCTGTTCATGAGATATTACCTCGTAATGTATAAGCTGTGATTGTTTTTTTAGGAAGCGCTGGATTAATCTGGGAATTAATTGGGATTAACCTGAGATTAATGACAGTATCCTGTTAATTTACGGGTCTGGCACAAACTCAAGAACCCCCTTTTTATCTGCTCTGAAAATTCCGGAAACCCCGGCCAGTTCGCGTATATCTTTGTGATTCGGACTGAGAATAATGTTACCTTTGGCGGTTATTTCAAAGCGACCGGCAAAGGTATTGCTGGTGCCAGCTTTGTTTTTATGTAACTCGCTTAGTCTGGTCTGTATTTCCAGCATGTTTTCATTCTCGATCATGCTGATTCTTTCCTGTTCAGCGATGATGGCCAGTTTAGCTTCTAATTCAGGCAGGGTGGCGGCAGCTTTGATGGTTTCTGACTGAGCCTCTCTTTTAGCTATAATCTCGGTTTTTATCTTTGCCAGTCTTATATTTTCCTGTTTTTGTGCGATCAGTGTTCGCTCCTGCTGCTGCTCGTTGGTGAGCCGGGTCAGATAAGCAACCAATGAATTGAGTGTCTCATCATCGTATTCATCAAACAGGTCATCTTCCGGGTCATTATCATGGTAGCGGTCTCTGTGTTGAAATCGTTTTAACTGGTTAAATAGATAATTACCGTATTGGCCTGAAACCATGGGGATGCCTTTTCTTGCTTTACCTTTACCTGTTTTTAGATGACAGATCTTGCATTCACGTTTAAATATTTTATAGCCTTTATCGGCATCACCTTTAAACAAAGGTATTTCAGGCAGGCTCATCTGTTCAAGGTTTACATCTGCCAGGTATTCAGAAATGTCCCGGATATCTTTATCTGAAAATTGTTTTAAACCGGCAACCATGACCATGGGATCATATACTCTGGTGCCATCACGGTATAATTTTAATTCTTTTATCTGGTAGTCCACCGGGAGGCCTGCGAGGCGAGGTGAAAGTGCATCGGGTGTACCCTGACCAAAGGCGCCATGGCATAACGCACAGCTTTTGTTAATTTGTCGTGCATTCTCGATATCATAGGCCTGAGTCTTAGCTTGAACTATTGACATGCTCAGGCTAGTTAGCAGTAAACTCATTAAAAATCGCATAGATTCTCCTGGATGTTTATACTGTTGTTTATTCTTTGACTGGTTTATCGATATTGATCAGAAATCGTGGTGCAGACGTTGTTGGTCTTTGTTTTGCCCACTCCGGCATAATCGTGGACATGCCCGGCCACGGGTTACGTGGGTAAGGGTAAGCAATGTTGTACCAGCTACGGCCACCGTGACAGCCAAAACACACTTCGCCGTCAGTTGCGCCTGCCTGCTTGATGGTTTCTTTATTCAGGAAGTTCACATCATGTGCGTTGGTTCGAAAAAAACCGTGGCATGCCATGCAGCTATTGCCAAACATATTCGCCATCTCTAACCATGAGCCGGTAACACCGGGCATGGTGGTGAAATCAAATGTGCCGTGGCACATCAGGCATGTATCAGTAGAAACTTCTTTTGTTAATTCAGGTTGTGAATATCGACTGTGAACATCGCTGCTTACTTCTTTATTTATATTATGTCCCTGATGGCAGGTATTACAGTTTAATGACATCAGAAGCGGTGGCGGGTCTGAATCGTCCGGGGAATTTAATGGGTCGGATGCCGGCAACAAATGCCGAAGATGTCGGCGGTGAAAACTGTCCTGCTCGCCCAGATAGGTGTCTATTGTTTGATACCATGCCAGTATGTCTTCACTTTTTACCCCTGCCTGTGTTTTTGTGCGAGGCTTGCGTTGCAGAATTTCCTGATGGCATTGCAGGCACTGTTGATTGCTTGCGCTTTCAATGCCTGGTTTGAAATGTAGCGGATCCATGCGTGCTTTGATATGGCTTCCTGTCTGCCTTGCTGACGTCTGCTCTACAGGCGCTGAGTCTTGCGTTGTATGTTCTTTTAACGAATAGGCAAGGGATGCACTTTGTGTAAAAGTAACAACCAGCAGTGCCAGAACCGCAGGCAAATAGTTAAATTGATTGCGCTTCATTTAGCCCTCCTTCCGAAATACCTGAGAGCGACTTATTTTCACATCATCCCAGCCGGGCTTGTGTACCAGATGGGTTTTTTTCAGGTTGACCAGAATGGTGTTGTAGGCAAAAGACCCGGCCGGGCTGGGTGTGTCGGCGGTCAGCATATTGGGGTTGCCGCCCAGATCCACATTGTCTGCATTCAAATCCAGCCAGGTGCCTTCAAACACGATCAATACGCCGGGCATAACACGCTCCGACAGATGCGCCAGCACCACAATACGTCCACGATCATTCCACACTTCGATATGATCCCCCGGTTGTATGTCCAGTTTTTTAGCGTCTTTCGGGTTGATGGTGACTTCCTGATCGTAAGTTTCTTTCAATATGCCAATGTTGTGAAAGATAGAATGCGTGCGTTGGCGTGGGTGGGGTGTGATCAGATGAAATGGGTATTTGACTGTTTTTGTCGGGTGATTAAGTGATTCAAAAGGTTCGATCCATTTAGGTATGGAAGGAATATGGCTGCCGTATTTGGTTTTTGTCCAGTCACTGATATTTGCCAGTTCAGTGTTGAGTATTTCAATTTTTCCACTGGCTGTTTTAAAAGGTTTACCTTTCTCAATTTGATCCTGAAAAGCAACATGCGGCCGCTCCAACTTAAATTTGTAAATGCCAAAATCTTTAAATTCCGGCCATGTCATTTCCACCTGTTGATTCGCCATAACCCGGTCTTGCCACCAGTCAGCCAGGTAGGATTCATCCACCTCGTCAGGATTTTCCCAGTAGCTTCTATCTGCTTTCGGGTTATAGGCTTTGCCGAAACGCTCACCACCGATGCGATAAGCCAGCTCGGTAAAAATTTGAAAATCTGTCTTCGACTCACCTAAGGGTTCGATCACTTTCGGGCGGTGAATATAATAATGCCCCTTGTACCAGGGAAGGGCGACATCGTGGCGTTCAAAATGGGTGCAGACAGGCAACAGAATATCGGCAAATAAACCGGAAGGGGTAATGGTCTGATCCAGACAAACCACCAGTTCCAGTTTATTAATGGCTTTAATTTCTTCGTTGATATTGGTTAACTGATTAAACCAGTCAGAACCCTGCCAGAAAATGGCTTTTACATTGGGGATAACACCTTCCCAGTCATCCTGCCGTGGCCACAGACCTATGTCCTCGCGTTTTACATCGGGGTAGTTATTCACCAGGTATGCCCAGCGATCTGACTTGATTGAGCCAAACCAGATATTAGAATAGCCATCATAAGGATAAGCGGTGCCCTGGGCTGACCAGGCTTTGCCGACACCTTCAGCACAACCACCGAGAATACCAATGTTACCGGTCATTGCCTGTAACGCTGCCGCCATGCGGTTATATTGTTCACCATAATCGCAACGTCCCGGTCCCCAGCAGGCTTTTAGTGCCGCAGGTTTAGTGGTGGCATACATCTTTGCCAGCTTGATAATATCGTCAGCCGATACGCCACAAATTTTAGCTGCCCATTCTGGCGTTTTGGCTTCATCGTCGTATGTCCCCAGAATATAATCTTTAAAGTTTTGCTGACCGTTTGCCGAGTCAGCGGCCCACTCCGGCATGGTGCCTGCATCCATGCCAAGACAAAAATTATCAATAAATTCCTGATCATGCAATTTGCTGGTGAAGATATAATGCGCCATTCCTGCCATCATGGCGGCATCGGTATTGGGTTTGATCGGAATCCACCATGCATCAAATACAGCCGCGCTGTCTGTGTACTGAGGATCAATCACCACAAACTTGCAGCCATTTTGCTTCGCCATACGCATGTAGTACACAGTGTTGCCGCCATGAAAGGTATAGGCAGGGTTCCAGCCCCATAAAATCATTAGCTTGCTGTGCTGGAAGGTATCGTCCTCGTTACCATCATTGATGGTGCCGAAAGTCCAGTTTGAGCTGGTGGTTGTACCCTGAAAAGAGGGGATTGACCAGGAAGAGGTACGACAGGCGAACATGCCCAATAGTCTGGCCTGCAAGCCATCAATCTGGTCGGACTTATGTAATACCCCGTATGATGAACCGGCATAAGCCTGATCCAGAATCGCCTGCGAGCCATATTGTTTTTTGATCGACTTCATTTTTTTGACCACAAAATTCAGCGCCTCATCCCAACTGACGCGTTTAAACTTGCCTTCTCCGCGCTTGCCGACTCGCATCATCGGGTATAGCAGCCGCTCTGCAGAGTAAATTCGCTGGCGATAGGCGCGGCCGCGCATGCAGGCACGCAGTTGGGGTTCCTCCGAAGTGTCTTTGCCAAAAAAGCCGTTTTTCTGATAACGACCGTCATCAGAAGACAGCCGTACAATGACACCCTGCCATTTATGCGCCACCAGCACATGCCGCGAGCCGCAGTTGTGGGCGCAACTGGTGACGATGCTTTCTAGCTGGTCGTCAGTTGGGTAGGGTGCATAAGCATGTGCCTGTGCAGGTTTGGTTTTTATTAGTCCGCTACTGGCGGTGCCAATAGCAGTAAGCCCGGCAGTCTTGAGAAACCGCCTCCGGTTCAGACGTAGCGACTTCAGCAATGAAGCATGGTTGTTGTTATTTATTGTTGTTGGCATCACTGCTCCTGATTTTTTGAGAAATGACTAAATAGATGATTCCCGATAATCGCGGCGTTGTATCGAATCAACAGGAATTTCTATGGCGTTTCAGGTATGCAAAGCAGATTGTGTGCCAATTGAATAAAATTGAATAAAGAGGTGTTGTAACCGCACGTTTTTTTCTAAAGCGGTAGTAGCGGGTTGCATGAATAAAGCGGCGTTTTCGCCACTGCCTTGTTCGTCTGATTTGTCTTGATGGGTACTGAGATAAGAGAGTC
Organism: uncultured Thiotrichaceae bacterium; assembly: GCA_964485705.1. GTDB lineage: Bacteria > Pseudomonadota > Gammaproteobacteria > SZUA-229 > SZUA-229. Next base: position 2,474 of record CAZALW010000074.1, on the reverse strand, counting down.
AGGGACAAAGCTGTGCTCAAGAATAAATGAAAACACATAATTACAAGCCATGTTTTCATGTCTTTATGTCATGTATGAACAGGTGCAAGAATCTTTAACATAGTGATATAACTTAATATTTTATTTATTTAAGGGGTATGACATTTGTTCATGCTGGCGCTAGCAGGGGACGAAGTGAGTTAAGGCAGAAGCTGAGGTTGCAAGCTGACTCAGCAAACTGAGCAGCATGACTTTTTGTCAATATTCATCGACAACGTTAGCTGTTTTGCTTTCAATAGGATTATTGAACTCACTTTAAAGCAGTAATGTTTGCGCAGAATCAGCATGTTTACCTGATTAGTGTGGAATGTGTTATGGCATACCTTTTGCTTTAATGTCTGTTTACCAATATCCAGGTTAAAACAAAACAAAAGGTAACGTTATGCGGACTCAATTAACACTATTAAAAAATTTACTTATCGTTGTATCGCTGTCCTGTGTCTTTGGAACGGTTGCTGCGCAATTGCCATTATCCGGGCTGGAACAGGCACTTAAAGATACAGGCTGGTCAGTGCAGCAGGAGCCGGATGGTAGTTTGATTTTAATTCCCGGCGATACCACAAAAAACAGTAGCAAGGGAGAAAGTACGCTAGCAGACGGTGGTTTTGAAATGCAACGTGAGCTGCAGGCGGCAGGATGGAAGGTAAATCGTGAAGCAGATGGAACGCTGGTATTGTTTCCACAGGTAACGTCCGCTTCTCAACAGGCGCAGCCGATAACTTCCATGCTTGATGCCAGGATGCAACAGCAGCTACAGCAGGCAGGTTGGGGCATTACAGAAAATAGTGATGGCAGTGTTTTGCTTTATCCGCCTGAGCAATCACGCTCAAGCTTACCGCTGGCAAGTTCTGGCACCGTGCCATCCATACCACTTTCATTGCCTGTTGATAACTGGCAGGAAGCTTATGCTATATCGCAGAGCTGGTTAGACAGGCAAACGCCTTATCAGGCTACGGTTGGTAAAATTCGAAAAGTTTTGCGTATTTACCTGGTTAGCATTGTGTCAGAAAACGCACCCCATACTTTATTACAACAGATAGCTATCCGTAGCAGCGACGGTGCTGTGATTGTTCTTAACTGATCATCCTTTAAAAAGAAGCAGTTGACTGCACTCTAAATGCATTTTCAACCGCTTTTTTAAGGATCATTGAATACACACGGTAGCTACCTGCAGGATGCAGTGTTTGTTGTTTATTCAGTTGTTAGAGATGGGTGTTGCAATTGCTGCCATGGCTGGCAGGCAACAGGATAAAGTTTATGCTACTGCTGAGTATTACTCAGGGATTCTATTTGTAGTGATCCCGTATGTTGACCCTCCTTTGTCCCCCTTTTATTTGCCACCACAGCGAACACCACATCGATTCTTTTCAATTTTAATGCCGGGAAAAATGTACACCCTGACATTTTGTCCGGTAAATAATTTCTAGCTCAACATCGTTCAACATTTTGTTTCTTATGATTTTTTGTATGGATCTATAGGTGACCATAAGGCTGGGCAATGAAGCGGGTGCAGCTGCTGCAGCGTATACCTGACCAAAAGTCATGTTTTCAAATTGGTAACACGGTGCAAATTTAAATTAATAACAAATTATATATAGTAATCAAATACTTAGTATAAAAAAACTGTTATGGCATAAGGTTTGCTTAGTGATGGTTAAGCAACACAAAACCATACGATATAAGGATTTGATAGTGATGAATAGCAACGTTATTTCAACATGCCTGTTAGCGACGATTGCGCTGACGACAGCAGCTTCAAGTATCGCATCAGACGGTTTTCCCATTGCCGGTTTAACACCCTGGCAGCGACCTGCTGGTGCTCCTGTTATTGAGTGGGTGGAACAACGTGATCAGGCGTGGTTTGAAAATGCGCTGACCGGTGTGTCGCGTCCTATTCCGCCCAGTTTATTTTTTTTGGAAAATCAGGGCAACTGGTACACCCCTTTTACGCGTAAGGGTATGTTGCCGCCCTACGATTTACGTGGTTGGCATAAATGAATGAGTTATGAAGTCAGTGAGAAATAAGTTTCACTGGTTTTTTTGTAAATGACCAGACTATCCTGGTTTGTATTCTTTAATGGAGAAAAATGATGAAAATTCGAATGCGTAATCTTAGTAAGCAAATTAAAAAAGTAATTGGTGTGGCAGCGTTAGTTGGTGCTGTTGCAGTAGCACCGGTCACTGCCGGCACCTATGGTCAGAGTGGTATGTCTGGCATGGGTGGTATGAGTGGTATGTCAGGCATGGGCGGTATGAGCGGCATGTCAGGCATGGGCGGTATGAGTGGTATGTCCGGAATGGGTGGTATGAGCGGCATGTCAGGTTATTTTAAAATCACCCCGCAGGGTCAGATATTCTTCTATCCCGCTACCGGTATGTCTGGTATGTCCGGAATGGGTGGTATGAGCGGCATGTCAGGTTATTTTAAAATCACC
>CAZALW010000073.1:0-11486 GCA_964485705.1 uncultured Thiotrichaceae bacterium | reverse complement strand
GGCGTTGCCCGAATGGCGACGCAGGGGTCATGGCGACCATGGGTGACTACATCAATAGCATGGCCTTCAACATCAACTGTGTCACCGCTCAGTCGAATACTGGAAGTGGGCTTGAATGCGGTGTGGGCGACAATGTCCTGACCGGAGGAAATACCACCTAACACACCGCCAGCATGATTGGACTTAAAACCTTCAGGACTTATTTCATCACGAAACTCCGTACCTTTGGCTTCAACACAAGCAAAACCATCGCCGATTTCAACACCTTTCGCGGCATTGATACCCATCATGGCATGGGTGATATCGGCATCTAAACGATCAAATACCGGTTCACCTAAACCCGGTGGGACACCCTCCGCTACCACGGTGATTTTTCCACCAACTGAATTACCTTCTTTACGAAGCGCATCCATATAGGCTTCTAGCTCTGGAATCAATGACGCATCGCCGCAAAAAAAAGCATTATTATTAATCTCAGCTTTATCCAGCAGCGGCATTTTAATCGGACCAAGCTGCGACATGTAACCGTAAATTTCTATACCATAACGGTGTTTAAGAAATTTTTTGGCAATACCACCACCGGCAACACGCATTGCAGTCTCGCGTGCCGAAGAACGACCACCACCACGATAATCACGAATACCATATTTTTGCTGGTAGGTATAATCAGCATGACCGGGGCGAAAGCGATCCATAATATTGCCGTAATCTTTGGAACGCTGGTCTGTATTTTCAATCAATAAAGCAATGCTGGTGCCGGTGGTTTTGCCTTCAAAAACACCGGAAAATATTTTTACTATATCGTCTTCACGGCGCTGCGTGGTATGGCGAGAAGTACCGGGTTTACGCCGATCCAGATCCAGCTGCAAATCTTCTTCTGTTAGCTCGATGCCGGGTGGGCAGCCATCAATGATACCAACCAGCCCGGCACCATGAGACTCGCCAGCGGTGGTTAAGCTAAACAGTTTTCCTATTGTATTTCCTGACATAAAAACGACTACCGGTTAAAGGGTATCTTTAAATTTTAATTATTATGAGAGCTTAACACGCTGAAAATCAGCTTGATGTATTTCTAGCTGTTTGGCGGTTAAGACAAACACACCCTCACCACCAAATTCAAAATCTACCCAGAAAAACGGCACTTCAGGCAAAAGTTTCTCTAACGTCGGTTTTGAGTAACCCACTTCAACCACCAGAATGCCTTCATCGGTTAAATAATCCCTTGCCTGTTGTAGCATCGGTAGCACAATATCCAGACCTGTATCACCTGCAGCCAATGCCAGAGCACCTGGTTCAAAATCAAACTCAGCAGGCAATTTCTGCATTTCCTGTGCTGACACATACGGCGGGTTACTTATAATAATGTCATAACGTTGCTCAGAAATAGCTTCAAACAGGTTGGATTTAATTAAAGTAAGCCGATCATCCAGCCCATGGTTCTGGCGATTTATTTCTGCCACTGCCAGCGCATCACTGGAAACATCACTGGCATCAACATGCGCTGCCTCAAAAGCATAAGCACAGGCAATGGCAATACAGGCACTGCCAGTACAAAGATCTAAAATAGTATTTACTCGGTCTGCAGATATCCACAATGAAAATTGCTGCTGGATAATTTCTGCCATTGGCGAACGGGGGATCAACACCCGCTCATCAACATAAAAACTCAAACCTGAAAACCAGGCTTCACTGGTAATATAAGCCGAAGGTTTGTGTTCTTCAATACGTTGCTGGAAAAAATTCAGCACATGTAGACGCTCATCCACAGTCAGCACACAATCAAAGTACTCGGCACTAAAATCCGGCGGCAGATGCAATGCGCTTAAACACAAATACACCGCTTCATCAATTGCTGTTGGCATACCCTGAACAAAGCTCAGCTCTGCCGCATTAAACTGGCTGGTTCCCCAGCGGATTAAATCCCGCAGGGTAACTAAATCATTGGCAATTTCGCGTTTATCTAACATGGCTATATTGTACACAATATTCAGACAATATCAGATGAATAGCTAAGCTTAACCTGACATAACCTGTCAAATTTACTCATTGATCGAATGACTGAGTTCGATCATAAGCGGACGTTAAAAATTAAAAGCATTAGTCCGCGAAGAACGCAAAAGACGCGAAAAAAGCAAAACCAATAATAAATTTGTAGATAGTTCGTAGGTTGGGGTTCGTACCTCACCCCAACCTACGTGCTGTACATCTATAGGCTGTATTCTATCGAGCAATGCACGACCTACAAAAACTGAAAAAAAAATATTTTATTTGCGCTTTTTTCGCGTCTTTTGCGTTCTTCGCGGACTAATGTTTTTCAACTTTTCCAACGTCTGCTAAGTGTCGAAACCAGACATTCCATATCTAACACCATCTACCAAATGAAATGCAGGCATATCCGCATATATCAATGCTCAAAAGTCGCTTCCATGCCAGATAGTAAACGACTATAATTCAGTCCTATTTTTAAACGTCTAACCTGCCAGCTGATTCCACAATGAAAAACCCGCGTCTAGTCATCCTAATACTGTTTTTATCCAGCTTTATTAATACCACTTATGCTGCCGAGGAAAACCAGAAAACCAGGCTGCTTATTGAAGATGCATGGATCGCTGAAGCACCACCGGTAAGCAAAGTAATGGTTGCTTATATGACGCTCAACAATACAGGCACTGAAACGATTACCATCATTCATGCAGAATCCGATTTATACAGCAGTATCGAGTTTCATGAAACCATACACAAAAATGGTATGGCTCGAATGATTAGGCATGATAATTTAACCATCCCGGCAAATAACAAGCTTGAGTTAAAACGTGGCGGCGCTCATTTAATGTTATTTAACCCGAGAAAACGATTAAAAACGGGTGACACGGTAACCATTAAACTGACAACAAGAAGCAATAAAATCAAAACCATTACTGTCCCCGTTAAAAAAGCCCTCTACAAGTAATAAATAATCCACGGTGAAACAAAAACTACTCGCTTATCTTTTTTATATTCTTCCACATCACGCCATTACAAAGCTGATGTTTGTTGGCTCGCGCATTCGCTGGAAGCCTGTAAAAAACGTAATCATCCGGATTTACACTCATTTAAATCCAGTAAAAATGCACGAGGCGGTTGAAGAAAACATGTTTGCTTATGAATCGCTTAATGCTTTTTTTACGCGTGAATTAAAAGCTGAATGCCGACCTTTCGATAAAAACGAAAAAAACTGGTTGTGTCCGGTTGATGGCTTGGTAAGTCAGGCACAGGCGATTAAAAATGGTCGTGTTTTTCAGGCAAAAGGCCAAGATTACAGCTTACTGGAACTGCTTGGTGGTGACAAAAAACTGGAGAAAATTTTTAACAATGGGCAGTTCGCCACGCTATACCTGTCACCTCGAGATTATCACCGTATCCATATGCCTGTCACCGGCACACTTAAACACATGTTATACATCCCTGGCAGATTGTTCAGCGTTGCTACCTTTGTGGTCAATCATATCCCACGGTTGTTTGCACGCAATGAGCGCTGTGTGTGTTACTTTGAAACCGATCAGGGACCAATGGTTATGATTCTGGTTGGTGCCATTAATGTTTCTGCCATGGAAACGGTATGGCACGGTTTAATTACCAGCGAAGCTTCGATAATTAAACGCTTTAACTATAGCGATAAAAATATTACGCTAAAGCGCGGCGAGGAAATGGGCAGATTTAATTTAGGTTCGACAGTGATTGTTTTAGCTACCAGTCAAATGCAGATTGACAACAACATTATAGCCGAAGCAGAGATCAAACTTGGGCAGTGTCTGGCCACACCTGTAAGTTATAAGTTATAAGGGCACCTCTATTAATTCGTGAACATGAATCTTGAGTCCAAAATATGCCATATTTTCGTTGTAAATCTTCGCAATAGCTCACTATTTACGCCTTAATCTGACATATTTTGATTCTCAATCTTCATATCCAGAATTAATAGAGATGCCCATAAGTTATATGTTTTAATAACTTTCAACTTAAAACATTAAACTTATAACTTTTCACCACCTTGTGACACAGGCTCTTTTAATGTTTCAGACACATCAGATATGACATCTAATTTTACCGTATTCCCTGAAGGTTTAGTATAACGATCATTCATGGTTTGAATAAACTCACTGCTGTCTGCGCTCACTTCTGCTAACACACGTTTAGAACGCATCGACCAGCCTACTGGCATTGGCCTGAAAATACTGCGTAAAGGTTGCGTATTTTTTAGAAAAGCCTGTTTAATATTACCAGCAAGTGTTGAAGCCTCACGATGTTTACCTGCCAGACTTTTATTAATGGCTACATTGTTAACAATTTTTCTGGCAATCACTTTTGCTGAAAAACTTCGTGCTAAAAAATGCACAACAGAAAAACCAAACAGAGTAAGACCTAATTTAATTGACGAAATCCAGGTTGCATTAGTAAAATCGTAAGAAAACAACGCCCATACATCAAACCGTTGCGCATCAAACCATTGTGCCAATACAAACATCAGCATAACAAACAAAGCAACCGCAATAGCGTCCAGGGTTAACACCAGTTTTAGCCATTTATTCATCGCCTCTTTTACTGTTGGCACAACCTGATTTTTAATGTCACTGGCGATGGTTTCCAGTGCGCCAACAATGCGGTACGAGCGCTCAACTTCTACCTGGTGGATACGCTCGAATATTGCTGATTTGTCCTGCTCACTTTTACTTTCAAAACGTTTGCGTACCGCCTCATCTTCAATAGGTGCGGCAAGATCGGCATTATAGATAGTATAAAACCGCCCGGCAGTGAGCCCTTTTGCAGCCAGCGCGCGCTGCCATGCAGCCACCACAGCTTCCGGGTTATCTTCCTGTGCTGCGCTATCAATTTGATTCAGAATATATAAAAATTTTTCTGAATCACTGCGGGTAATGGTATTAGCAACCAGATGGTCTAAGGTGTCGTGCATTGCACCAGGCTCGGGATGTCTGGCATCGAAAAAAACCAGCACCAAATCTGATAAATCAACAATATGATCGGTTAACCGTAATATTGCATTACGTTGATCATCGGCATCAAAGCCGGGTGAATCAATGATTATCTTGCCACTTAGTTTATCCGAATTGGATGTTTTCATTTGCAAATAAGCATCGATACGCCGCCCTTCTCCACTGGTGACTTTCTCAATTTCATCACTCATCTGATAAAATGGAAACCGTGGGTCAGCATTTAATGCCACACCGGGTAATACCCGGTTTTCTTTACTATTACTGTAGGTAACCACAGTAAATTTATCGTCTACAGCCTGATTACCGGTAAGCTGCAACTTATCACCCAGAAAACTATTAATAAACGATGATTTACCTGCAGAGAAGGTGCCCAGCACAGAAACCAGAGGCCACCACGGAATACTGGTTGCATAGGATTCTGTGGTTTTCAGCAAACCCATTTTATAGGCTACTGTATCAAGTTTTTTAAACCGTGAAACCACATCAAGTAATAACGGGTTTTCATTATTTAAATGCGTTTCCAGTTTCGCTAAGCGTTCACGAATGGATTTGTCTGGGCGGTTTAACATCTTGACACCTCTAAAAAATAAGATTTTTGTTCGAATCTAAATAGACACAAATGGCTACGCTCTCCCGATTGCATAAAAATATTCAGTGCCGTAATCAGAGAAAAAGATAATTTTAGAGATGTCCATCTTTAATTATCAACTTTGTGTTATGGCCCTTTAGGTGTATCTGAGTTAGTGGGTGTATCTGAGTTAGTGGGTGAAGCTGAGCTTGTGTCTGGTACAATTACTTTTCGCTTTAAACTGCTTTTCACATTACTCTCCACCTGCTTAGCTTCAGACGTGGCTTTCTTATTGGTTTCCGGTGTGGCTTGAGATCGTGCAGACGGTTTCGGAGCACTGCGCTGTGGAACAGTTTGATAACCTGGTCGATGCCCTGGCTGATAATAGGGCGACCAGTTTTGGGCTGGCCATATCGGTGTGGTTCGATGTACTGGCGGTGGCACATTATCACCTGAGCTAAATGGCATGACATCGCTCATCATGCCAAGCGGACCACTGGAAATAGTGCGATTCATGCCGCTCATATCACGTTGCATGCCGTAAACGGAGCGATTCATATTGTCCATGCTGTGTGTCATGCCCTTAATATTTTTACTCATTGGTGTCAGAGCGTTCATCTGCCCGGACATGGAAGTAATCTCGGTTGTCATGCCACCGATATCACCTGTCATGTCCTCGACATTGTCGGTCATATTATCAATGCTGCCGGTCATTTTAGTTAAATCATTAGACATCCTTGGCATTACATCGGAGACAATCACTGCCATATGGGTGACTGATTGTGACAATACTGCAATATCATGAGTTAATCGATAAATCAGGAAGAAACCATAACCGGCTAATAATACAAAAGCAAACAATGAAGGGTAAACCACCATTTCCCAGCGTTTGGCGCTGCTATCGAAGGTATTTGCTAATCGTTCAAGTGGATCTGTCGGTTTATCACTGACATAAGCCTCCTCCAGTATTTTTTTCTGTGCACGTTGCTTGGCTTCATGGGCTCGTGTTTTTAAATTTTCGATACCTTTTGTCGATTTAATGGCGTTGTCAGCCTTTCTTTTATCTACTTCACTGATTTTTTTTGCCGCTGCTTTCAAGTCAGAATCTTTTGAGGCTGCTGCTTTTGCCGTTGCATCGGTTGCTGCCTTACTAACTTTAACCACGGCAGGTGCATCTTTAGTGGCTGTAGATTTAGCGGCAGTAGTGGCAGGTTCTTTTTTAGTCACTGCTTTTTCTGTTTGCCTGGCATTACTGGCCGCACGCTTCTTTTTAACTGTACTTTTAACCATGTTTTCAATCTTATCTTCTGCCATATCTTTAGAAGCAGCTTCCTTTATTGATTGCTTACCTGTGTCTTTTTTGTCTGTCATTTAAAAATCGCCTTCGGCGCCCCGATTCATAATATCTAGAATAATTGTTTTAACACCTTCAGCTTCTTCTTTTAAGGCCGGCGGTAATGGTGTGCCACCATAAATCATGGCATCCATATTTAATGAGTATAACCAGAGTTTGCCCTGTTTATCTTCGACCAGACTAACACGGCAAGGTAAATAAGCTGAAAATGCGTCACTGTATTCAAGCATTTGCGCTGCGGTCATGGCATTACAGAACATATAAATTTTAAAAAAACGTGACTTTTCACCTGACATTGCTTCTACTTCTGAAGACAAAGGCAGCTCACCAACATTTTTAATATTATGCTCGTTAGCCACAAATTTCATGGTTTCTTCAACATCCTCAACGCTTAAATCATCATTGACTGGGATTTTCCATACCGTTGCTTCTGCAGCGTTCCCTGTCTCAATAATTTTAGTCATCATTTCAGTATAAACGTCGATCGCTCTTTCATCAAAAGTGTCAAACGCCTGCATCATTGGTGCCATTTTAACGCTGCCATAAATAATTAAAGCGATGGCTGCAAAACCAATCAGGGCAAACAAATTTCGTAATGCATAAAACATATAAATACCTCAATTCTGAGTTTTAAGATGGATTCGATTCCATTAATTTTTGTAATTCATCCGCTTTTGATTTGTCCAGAGAGCGTAATAATCCTACCAGACTTCTGGCTCGTCTTGCCTGACCTTTGTTAACCAGTATAACAGCCGCCTCATAATACGCTGCCGCAGCCAGCTCATTTTTCCTCTGATTGAAATAGACATTACCGAGCTCACCATAAGCATCATAATTGTCTTCTGTATTATCGATGACACTTTGATACATTTTTTCTGATAATGCGTAATCGCGTTGGTAAAAAGACTTTCTTGCAATTATCCAGTTTGCTTTTATGTCATCGTCCTGATGAGAAGAATTTATTACTTTGCCGTGTTTGTCTACATTATCCAGCTGCTTTTCGATTTGTGGTGTGACAAAGTTATCCGTCTGTGCAACATTGATGGTAGCTGGCACATCGCCTGGCTCAGCCATGCTCTGAACATCTTCCGCAACTGCGATATTAAGCGGCCTGGCAAGCGGCTCAGCAGTTGTTTCTATAATAGCTGCCGCATTTTGCTTCACACGCCTGTTGTTATGATCCTGGCTGTTATGGCCCTGGTTGTCGTTATAGCTAATACTTACCTGCTGCTGTTCAATGCTTATATCCTCACTTGTGTTTTCCTTTATATTTTCTATAGCTTCATTACTATTTTCAGTTATCACCTCTATGGCTGCAACATCCGGCATATCGCTGTCAGCAACAGGTGCTGTAAGATTATTTTTTTCAGCGACAACTTCAATAACTTGTTTTTCAGCGGAGGTTTGTGTTTCAACTGGCAAAGTTTGCGCCTCGCCATCAACAGATGGCTCAACCACTGCAGTCACATCATTCTCCGGAGATAACTTATTTGTTTCTAATGATCTTGTGTTTTCCTTTATATCCGCTATATCTTCATTGCTGTTTTCAGTTGTCACTTCTATGTCTGCAACATCCGGCATACTGCTATCAGCAGGCGCTGTAAAATTATTATTTTCAGCGACATCTTCAGTAACTTGTGTTTCAGCAGTGGCTTGTGTTTCAATTGGCGGAGTTTGCGCCCCACTATCAACAGACTCAACCACTGCAGTCACATCATTTTCCGGAGATGGCTTATCTGTTTCTAAAGACTCTGTTTTTGATGATTCCATCCCTGATGATTCAATTTCGGGTGAGCTCTGCTGGCTCAGGCTTTCCTGTTTGGATTTAGTCGCAGCAACAAATTTACTGACGCCTTCAAATTCATTAGACAAATAGCTAATTGCTTTACCTGCCGGTGTATTTTCACCTGCAAGATTACCCCAGAACATATAACCATAAATAACAGCCACGATTAATAGAATAAGAAAAGTGTGACTTAATAACCAACGAATAATTTTCATACTATACCTCTTAAACTGCCACCGTACTCAATCTAACATAGTAGCAAGTGTTTTCATTTCTTTTGACGCTTTCCCCATAGGATCCAGCTCAAACACAGCGAGACCCTCGCTAAATGAGCGACGGTAAGCAGTACGTTGATGCAGGCGAACTCCCATGGCTTTTATTCCCTGCATCATTTGCAGCGCCTGTTCAGCTTCACCTGATTCACGAACACCAACATGAGTATCAGCTCGATTGAGAAAGCCTAAAACTTCTGTAGCTTTGTTTTTAGCTGAATTCAGCTTAATGTTGTTACTTACAATTTTTAAAAAACGTTGTGTCGACCAGATATCAGCCTGACTGGGCTGAATAGGAATGAGTATTCGATCAGCCAGCGAAATGGCTTTTTCCATAGCAAACATGTTTGATGCACTCATATCAACAATAATGTGCTGCTTACATTTTTTATCTTTCGCCATGGCTTCAAGCTCACTCAAGTCGGTTGAAACCTCAAAAGCAGGCTCATATCCATCTTCTATCCGTACTTCATTTACATCAACTAGCGTGCATTGCGGATCAAGATCAAATGCTTTTACGCCAGCTTTGTCGTGCGCCAGCCAAACCGCCAAATTAAACGCTACTGTGCTTTTTCCTGTCCCACCTTTCAAATTCCCAACGACTGTTAACATAATGACTACCTGGTTATTTTTATGTTTTATGTTTTAATGGCTTATAACTTATAAGTTAAAACTTTAATTACTATCTGTTTTTAAGTTATCCGGATTTAAACTATCCATGGCATCTTGTTGCGCTGCTTTTAAGCCATTGGTATTGGTATTATCCATGGTAACTTGTTGCGCTGTTTTTATTGAAGCATCAAATAAGGTATAACCTTCTGGCACGATAAACAGCTTTTCACTCACTTCACCTACTTTAATATTACGCAACTCATCGACAATATCATTTTGATATTCCTGCTTAACTACAATATCAAGTTCATTATCATACCACTGTGTGCCCTGTTTTTTTTCACCCGAGGCACTGAAGGCCGTCATTGTCAGTTTTCTGACTTTGCGATCATTTATTTTCTGGTCTTCCTGGATGTCTACATTCAACCCTGTTCCGTCTGAATTTTCCTGTCTGAGAACACTTTTATACTTGCTGTCTATCCACTGAAATATATGAAAGTCATGGCCATTGCTATTGAGTGTTATCAGCCATTTTTCAGCGGCTCTGCCATTCATTTCAGTTTTTTTTAATAAAACACATTCAGCACCGATAAATTGTTTGCATGGATCAGCATTTGTCTTCGCTTTTCTGCCCGTAAGGCTAGTCACAATCACTTTTTCACCAGCAGGCATTTCCCGTTCAAGATAATATTTATTTTCATTATCCAACCAGATGATTTTATTATTCTTATTATCAAAGATTTGTACCATGGACACATCATCTTCAGTATATTCAAATCGTACATCTTCATTTAACCAGAACATTTTTGCCTGACTAACATTTTCACCACGAATTTGTACAGCGTCTGCAGTAAATGACGCAGCATATGACAGCGGAGTTATCCCCGAGTAAAACAACAATAAAAAAAACAGTAAATTTTTCATAATAGATATTAGATATAAATCGACAACAGAATAACACTAGTGTCTCGTCAAGGATAAAGTGGCGTATATTGCGCCGGAATTTTTTATGCTTGCTTTTAAATGGCCACCTGTACCGTGATAAAACTCACACTATGCCCTGTAAAAAGTTGAATCCATTAACTGGCTTAGAGTCATCGATTTGGCAGAAAGGTAAACGGATTAAATACGTTATCCTCTACACGTCCTTCTGAATTGTTTCCCCCGTCCATAAACGGATACACATTGGGGGTGTGTATAGGTGGCAAACCACCTAAGGCTTCATTAGGCACCCACGGCAGTGAACCAGAGAAGTCACCAGGTAATGAGTCAGGGACAGAGCCACCACGATAAATAAGATCCGAGCCACTACTCCAGGGTGAAACTGAGGGCACATCATGCATGTCATAATATAATGGATTCACATTGCCCATGTCATAAGTTGGCGCACCATAAGCACCCTGACTCGGCAATAGCGGCCATGCCTGTTGTGGCCGGGTCTTTTGCGGCGTGGCTTGCGTAGAGGGCGATCTTCTTCGCATTTGCTGATTATATTGTCTACCCCCTGGCATCATATGCGGCACCATCTGCATTTGCATTTGTTGCTGCTTCAACGATTCAAGATATTCAGGTGTAACAAATCGACCCATCTGGCCTGAATTAAAGCGGTATATATCTGGCTGTTTTGATGGCGATTTCGCTTGTGACCTGGATTGCCCGCGAAATCTAGCTCTCTGTTGAGGATCCAGAAATTCCTCTGATGTTTGCGGTAATGCCCACGGGTTTGTTTGATCCGCTATTAAATGAATAGAGTATTGATGCGATAATTGCGAGGCAAAAACATTTTGTGGCAGGACAACTGCTGCCACAAAGGTCGCAGTAATCATAAATAAACCAGTTATCCAGCTTTCAGTAAATATCTTGTCGATTATGAGGTGTTGCATTAAAACAGATCCTGGCCAGG